>JAPKXP010000118.1 GCA_026394745.1 Candidatus Altarchaeota archaeon | reverse complement strand
ACACACCATACCCGCAGACCCGTACCTGAAAAACTACGATGACGCCGTACTAAACGACCTACACAACCTCATCGGCTCGAGGAACAAGAACGGCCTGTGGGTCGTCGCATACGTGAACTCCACCAGCTCTCAAGGCAAGTTCGTCTACACGCCCGAGGAATCCGGCATCTTCTACTACATCGACGCGTCTTCAGGGAAAATAATGCGAAAAACAGCCCACACAGGCTCAAATTTGGTTTAAATATTTAATTGCACAACTTGATAATTATATGTGCGTTAATGCATAGGAGGAGTTGACCGTTATGAACACTATTGTGAGCGATGCTTTAGGCCAGAAAGGAAATTTCAGTGAGGTTGCTGATGAATTTGAAGACGTTAACCAACTGCGTATCGTCGTTTGCGGTGCGGGCGGTGGCGGTGGAAACACCGTAAACCGACTGGCTCGCATCGGCATAACCGGCGCGGAATTAATTGCCATGAACACGGATGCGCAGGACCTCAAGAAGATCGACCCGAGGATAACTAAAGTATTAATCGGCGCAAAGCTCACTAAAGGACTCGGCGCTGGCGGCTTCCCTGAAATCGGGATGAAGGCTGCTGAAGCCAGCAGGAACGAGATAGCTAAAGTGCTTGAAGGAACGCACTTGATGTTCCTTACCGCAGGCATGGGCGGCGGTACGGGAACAGGCTCCGCTTCAGTAATAGCGGAGGTCGCAAAAGACCTTGGTGCGATAGTTGTTTCAATAGTCACCTTCCCGTTCCAGCTTGAGAGGAGCAGGCTGGACAAGGCCAGGGAAGGAATCAGCAGGCTTAAGAAGGCTTCAGACACGGTCATCGTCCTCGACAACAACAAGCTCGTCGAGTATGTCCCGAACCTGCCCATAGACAAGGCGTTCCTGGTCGCAGACGAAGTCGTGTCCAGGGCAGTCAAAGGCATAACGGAAACTATCAAGGAGCCAAGCTTAATCAACCTGGACTTCGCAGACATAAAGTCGGTCTTGGGAGGCGGCAACGTTTCAGTCATCAGCGTCGGCGACGGCGAAGGACCGGACAAGGTAGAGGTCGCGGTCAAGAACACGCTCGAGCACCCGCTGTTGGACGTCGACTACGCCGGAGCCAAGGGCGCGCTCATACACATCACCGGCGGTCCGGAGCTGACAATCGGTGAAGCCAACAAGGTCGGAGAGCTCTTGACTAACGAGTTCGACCCCACTGCAAACGTCATGTGGGGTGCGAGAATCAACCCGAGGCTCGAGGACAAGATTGAGATAATCAGCATAATAACAGGGGTAAAATCCAACAGCGTGCTCGGTCTGGCATCGTCCGATTCGGACTACGTGTATACTTCCAGCGTTGACGACTGGGGCATACGGTCTGTTTAAGGCGCGTTGAAAAACACGCCTTTTCCCTTTATTCCCTTTTTTATACCCCTTTCTCAAATTTATAACAAGCGAAAAGCTGAGGTGCGGTTTATGTCAAAACGTGAGGTGCCGGATATGAAAAGATTTTTACTGGGTCTAGTTGTCTTGTGTTTGCTTTTGCCTTTGGCGTGCGCCGAGGATAAGATGCTTACGATAAAGTCTGATTCCTCGTGGAAGGCTTCCAAGTCGGTTTCGGGCGTCGACTGGATGCAGCCGTCGTTCGACGACTCCTCGTGGGGTAGCAGCACGGCCAACTGGAATCACGGACCGTGCTCCATAAACTGCGGCAAGGTCATGTCCTGCGCGGTGGGCTGCAACGAGTGGATGTGGACGGCGAACTCTTGCGAGAACTGTTTCGGCTACTTCAGGAAGGCTTTTGACGTCGGAGGCGAGCTTGTGTCCGGCACGATAACCATCTCTGCTGACGACTACTACTGGCTTTACGTTAACGGCGAACGCATCGGCACCAGCGAGGCTAAGAGCGTGGCTTACGCGAGGTCCGACAGCTACGACATAACGAGCTTCCTTCACACCGGGAATAACGTCATCGCCATAAAGGTCGAGAACAAGAAGGATTTTGAGGGCGTTGTCGTAAGGTCTGAGGTGAAGTACAAGACGTCCGACCCCCTGATAGGCCAGCTTCAGGCGCAGGTCGTGGCACTCCAGTCTCAGATGGATAAGCTTACTGGGGACAAGACTCGGCTGGAGGGGCAGGTTGACTCACTCCAAAGTCAGAACAACGAGCTAAACTCTGCGAAGGAGCAGCTCGCAAGCCAGGTTTCAGCGCTAACGCTTGAAAGTTCTAACCTTAAGACTGAGCTGGAGCAGACTCAGTCCGACCTCGGCAGGTACAAGATGTTCGTGGTAGCGTTGATTCTAGCAGCCTTCGTTTTGCTTGTGGGTTTGTTCCTGTGCCTGCACTACATCTACGAGAAGTCGAAGAAGAGGCAGCCTACTATAAGCGTTACTCCCAAATCGTCTACGAAGGAGGTTGTAAGGAAGCCTGCTGAAATAGACAAGAGGCAGGAGAAGCGTTTGGAGGAGGTTGAAGTCCACTCTCCCCAGAAGAATGTCCGTTACGACACGCTCCAGGAGGAAGGCAGGTCCAGCGGCTCCAAGCTGTTCCCGTGATTCAGTAGCCGTACTTGTAGGAGACTTCGTATTGGTAGTACTGCGTAGTCTTCTTTTTAAAGTAGTAGCCGAAGGCGAGTCCTGCGATGAGGCCGCTTATGTGGGCGGTGTATGCTATGGAGGCGTTTGGGAACAGGAAGGGTTCCATCAGCACGAACACTGTCCCGAAAATCCATAGCGGCATGGGGAACAGGAAGTACAGGTAGACTGTCAGGTTGGGGCGCAGCATTATGAGTGCTCCTATGAGCGCCGAGACTGCGCCTGAAGCTCCGATTGCTATTGTCTTCGGGTCCGGGATGCCGAATCCTAGTGATATGAATGTGTAGGCTAGGCTTGCGAATAGGCCTCCTATGAAGTACGTCTTAAGGAAGTCTTTTTCCCCGACTATCCTCTCAAGGTACGTGCCGAAGAAGAACAGCCCTATCATGTTGAATAGTATGTGGCTGAAGTCAGCGTGCACGAACATCGTGGTGAGGAGCGTCCAAGGCTGGTGTAGTACTGTAATCGGCTGTAGCACCATCAGTGACCCCACTATTTTTGGCGCTATGAATGTTGCGAAGAAGACTAGCGCGTTCGCGAGTATGATGTATTCGATGGCCTGGTTTCTCTTGACGTAGTACATTTTCGTTCAGTTGTATCCTGCGTTTATCCTGACGTATTCTTCGCTTAGGTCGCATGTCCAGGTTGTTGCTGAGTGTTTTCCGGAGTTTAGGTTGCAGTCTACCTTAATCTCTTTGTTCTTCAGTATCTTCCTTGCTTGGTCGAGGCCCATTATCGCGCCCTTCTTGACTAGGACGGACTTCATCTCGCCTGCTTGGAATGATAGGTCTACTCTCCGGTAGTCCACTCTAATCCTGCTTCCTATGGTCGCGATTATCCTGCCCCAGTTGGGGTTTTCGCCGTAGAATGCGGTTTTTACTAGCGGCGAGTTGGCTACCGCTTTCGCTGCTTCAATCGCATCGCGCTTGCTTCTCACTCCCGTTATCCTGAATTCTATGAACTTTGTCGCGCCTTCGCCGTCTCTCACAATCATCTTCGAGAGTTCCGTCGCCACTTCCTTGAGCATTCGCGCGAACAGTCCTTTGCCGCATTTTTTCGTTCTTGTGGACAACACCAGCACCGTGTCGTTGGTGCTCATGTCGCCGTCCACCGTAATCATGTTGAAGCTTTCCTCGACAGCCGCCTCAAGCGCATCCTGCAGGTTCCTCCTGTCGAGGTCTGCGTTTGTGGTTATGAAGCAGAGCATGGTCGCCATGTTGGGTGCTATCATTCCCGCGCCCTTGCATATGCCGCCGACTTCGACTCCGTCGTGTTCAATCGAATACTGTTTCGGTTTCGTGTCCGTGGTCATTATCGCTCTAGCGGCGTTTCCACTTCCTTTCGCATTTAGTTTAGTGGCAACCTGTTTTATCCTATCCTTTATCACGCCTAAGTCGATTCTCCTGCCTATTATCCCAGTGGACGCGACTGCCACGTTCTCAGGCTGGATTCCAAGTTCTCTTGCGGCGATTCTCTGTATGCTCCTTGCGTCTTTCACTCCTTCAGGCACGCAGGCATTCGCGTTCCCGGAGTTCGCAGCCACAGCCCGGATTCCGTTCGACAGAATCTTTTGGTCGAGCAGCACGTGCGCTGCCTTGACGCTGTTTCTGGTGAAAACCCCGGCTGCCGTGCACACCCGGTCCGCCTTAATCAAAGCCAAGCCGTACTTGCCTTCCTTCAGCCCGTAGGCGAAAAAGCCCTTACCGCACACTCCTTTATCGGTTTTCTTGAATTCCATTTTGATACCTTATAAGTATGTAAGTTGAAAGATATAATTCCTTTCAGGCTTAAAATGTATGGAATCCGTGAGAAGTGCGCTGTAATCGGGGTGAAGTCGAACACTGACGTCTTCGAGTCCCTTTACTACGGGTTATATTCCCTGCAGCACCGCGGCCAGGAGTCCGCTGGAATAGCAGTCCAGACCGACCAGATTCGCGTCCACAAGGATATGGGCCTGGTTTCCGACGTCTTTCGTAACGCGTATCTTTCAGGCAACATCGGCATAGGCCACGTCCGCTACTCCACCACCGGCTCGTCGAGCATAGAGAACGCCCACCCGCTGCTCATAAACTACACTAAGGGTAGTTTCGCGATAGCCCACAACGGGAACATAGTAAACCAGGACGAGCTGCGGTCTCAGCTGGAGGAGAAGGGCAACATCTTCCTGACGACCTCGGACACCGAGATTATCGCGGTGTTGATTGCGCAGGAGCACATGCGCACCAACGACTTTGTCGAGGCGATAAAGTCCGTGATGAAGCAGCTTGTAGGCTCATACTCATTGACGATACTATACGACAAGAAGCTCATCGCCGTCCGCGACCCATCGGCCATCAGGCCGCTTTGCTTCGGGCAGAAGGACGGAACCTACGTTGTAGCTTCCGAGAGCTGCGCGCTGGACGTTCTTGGAATACCGTTCGTCAGGGACCTTAGGCCTTCTGAGATTCTAGTGATAGGCGACAACGTGGAGTCGCACTCCGGACCTAAAGGCAAGGTCTGCCACTGCATGTTCGAGTACGTGTACTTCTCGCGCCCCGACTCGGTCGTCGACGGCAAGTGCGTCTACATGGTGAGGAAGGAGCTTGGCAAGATCCTCGCCAAGGAGGCTCCCGTGAAAGCCGACATGGTGATGGCTGTGCCGGACTCCGGGATAAGCCACGCGATAGGGTACTCTGAGGGCGCTGGAATAAGATACGGCGAAGGCCTCATAAAGAACAGGTACATAGGAAGGACGTTCATACTCCCGGACCAGAAGCAGCGGGACCTTGGCGTTCGCGTGAAACTCAACCCCATCGCCTGCAAGATAAAGGACAAGGAGCTTATCATGGTTGACGACTCGCTCGTGCGAGGCACTACGTTAAAAAGAATAGTCAAGATACTGCGCGAGGCCGGCACTAAGAAGGTTCACGTTAGAATCTGCTGCCCTCCGATACGGTTCCCGTGCCTCTACGGCATCGACATGCAGACTAGCAAGGAGTTCATCGCCGCTGAAAAGACCGTGGACGAGATTCGCAGCACTTTGGGCGCCGACACCCTCGCCTACCTAAGCATCGAAGGCATGGTCAAGGCCATAGGCCACGATAAGGAGGACTTGTGCATGGCATGCCTTACTGGAGATTATCCTCTAAAGGAGAAGCAGACTAAATTGCTATGAGCGAGTATTTGATTGTTGGCGTGGACCCGGGGACGACTACTGCCGTGGCTGTGCTGGATTTTCGCGGCGGCGTTGTGGGGTTGCATAGTTCAAAGGACTTGGGTTTGTCCGGCGTCATAGAGTACGTTATGGGTCTAGGCAGGCCTTCCGTCGTCGCCTGCGATGTCGCAAGCCCGCCGGATTTCGTTTCTAAGGTGGCTTCCAATCTTGGTGCCGTACTCTACTCGCCTGACGAATCGTTGACTGTGTCGGAGAAGCTGGACATCACCAGAAACTTTGACGTCTCCGACGCCCACCAGAGGGACGCTTTGGCTGCTGCGTTGAACGCCTACTCGGTGTACCGCAACAAGTTCGAGAAGGTGGATTCCCTCGGATTCGGCGACGAGGTAAAGCATCTTGTCGTCAGGGGGGTGCCCATAGGCAAGGCATCCAAGCAGCCTGAGATTGTCGAGGAGGAGAAGCCGGTGAAGGAGGCGGCTGTCGAGAGGCCTCAGACGGAGGAAGAGAAGAGGATAAGGGCTTTGGAAAAGAGGGTTTCCGCGTTGAGCGAGGTGGTCTCTCTCAAGGAGGGGGAGGTTAAGGCGCTGCAGCTGGAGAACGCTAGAATATCCCGGGAGTCGCATACCGGCCTGCGGAGGGATCGAGAGTTCTCCAGCATGGAGAACACCATCAGGAGCCTGAGAAACAAGATTCAGGTTCTGGAGGGCAGGCTGCACGAGGTCGTTGAATTGAAGGCGTTCATCCACGATTTGACTTCAGGCAAGGTCCTTTTGGCCGGAATGTTCCCTAAAGTCACTAACGGATTCACGATACTCAAAAATGTTGTCGACCGTAAAGAGCTTGAACGCGCCTCCGGAATCAAGGCGTTCTTCACCGACGACCCGAAGAACAGGAGGATTCTGGACGAGGCGGGGTTCACTGTTTCAGACCCGAAGCTTCTAAAGAAAG
>JAPKXP010000146.1 GCA_026394745.1 Candidatus Altarchaeota archaeon | reverse complement strand
ACGCAGGGAACGTTGACGTAGTGTACGGGAACGCAGTCAAGACGGTGGAAATCGTCGAGGAAGTAGTCGGCGAGATTCTCGGCGAGAACCCTAAAGCCAGATTAATCACGCTCGGGGGCGAACACCTTGTCAGTCTGCCGGTCGTTAAGAATCTTTCTGAAGGAAGGAAGTTCAGCGTCGTAAGCCTCGACGCGCACATGGACTTTAAGGATGAGTACCTCGGCGAGAGGCTGAGCCACTCAACAGTCATGAGGAGGGTTCACGAACTTAAAATACCGGTCTTCGAGATTGGAGTGCGCACCTTCGACAACAACGAATTCGACTACGCTAAGGAGGAGAGGATTAGCTTCTGTGGCATAGGAGACGCAGAAATCAAGAAGGTTCTTTCCGCAGTCAAAGGCAGCGTATACCTTTCAGTGGATTTTGACGTCATAGACCCGGCATACGCGCCGGGAGTCGGGACGCCTGAGCCTATGGGACTTTCCGTGAAGCAGGTTCAGGATGTAATCAGGACGCTGGGCAGCAGGATAACCGCAATAGACTTGAACGAGATTTGCCCGCCCTACGACCAAAGCAACATTACGTCGGTTGCAGCAGCAAGAATACTGCTGGACTACATGATGAGATAGGCCTGCTTATTACCTCAGACTTCCATTACTTAACGGTGATTGGGGGGTGAAGGGGCATAAGATCGCTTTAGGGGGTTCGTATTCTGGAGACGCCGACAAACTCTTCAAGGCTCTTACCGGCCACGGCATACTCCAATTCTCGCTAATCGGAAGAGAGATTACGTTGCAGATTAAGAGCGAGACCCTTGATGAAGTCGTGAAATCGCTGGAGAAGCACGGCGTGGAGAACGTGTGCATCCTAGAGTGGAGCAAATACGGTACAACGGTCGCAGGCTCCGGCGCAAGCACCGACAAGAACGAAGTCTTGAACGTTTCGCTCATACCCTCAGCCCTCGGCGAGGGCTTGAAGTCCATCTCAGTCCTGAAGAAGTCTGAGGCTCAGGCGGTCTACGACAAGCTGAAGAAGGAGGTTGAGGAAGTCCTGGCTGAGGCGGGCGTCACGGACATCCTGTACGTAGTGCAGATTGAGAAGCAGGCGACGCACGACGAATACTTGAAAGCGGTGAGGGATGCGACCTTGAACGCACTCTTCGCAGCCGGCGGAATAGTCGGCATAGAATGAAAGGTACTCTGATTCAGGGAACTTGAAGAGGGTGAATACTCCTGAGACTACTTCTGTCCTCTCACTTTAGGGGTATCTTTGGATTCCTTTGGCGCAGGCAGCTTCTCCAGCTCAGGCAATGACTGAGTCAAGGAGCCGCGAATCTGCATTGGCTCTCCTTCCGAGCGTAGACGCCTCTTGTCTCCGTTCCCCAGGACTTCCTGTCTTGTCATGGATATTATTCTTTAATACAAAGTTATAAAGCGATGGACGAGAGGGAGCTTATGGACAGGATAGGGTGGCTTGCTGAAAAACTGCCGCGGTTTCCCGACGGCAGGATAGACTACTCCAACTCGGAAGTCGCTCCGATTTTGACGGTTTTCGTGAAGGCTGAGGGTGAAATCCTGTTGATGAAAAGAGGGGATAAAGTGAGCACTTACAATGGGAAGTGGAATACTGTCGCAGGATACATAGACGAGTTCAAGCCCCTGAGGCTGAAGGTGCTTGAGGAGCTTTCAGAGGAATGCGGGATACTGGAGGCCGATATTTCTTCCATGCGCTTTGGCACGCCATATGACGTTAGGGACGATGACATAGGTAGGACTTGGATTATCCAGCCGGTGATAGTCGAGCTTAAAAGGAAGCCTAAGATAAAATTGGACTGGGAGCACACCGAATACAAGTGGATTAAGCCTGAGGATATGGAGAAATTTGACGTTGTGAAGAGTCTTGGGAGGAGTCTGGAGTCGGTTCGGATATTCTAGTCTTTCTGAACGGGGGGCGTGTCTCTCGACCACGTCTGGAGGAATTTGGTGAGTTCTCTGTCCTTGTCGGTCTTGTCGTGTCCTGACTGCACCCTTATCACGGTGTAGTGCCTTAACGCAGAGTCTTCCGCGAGAGTGAGTGCGTGGGCCTTTCTTGCTTTAGCTACGGCGGATTGAAGTACCTCCCTTATCCTCTGCTGGTCGGAAGGGTTTAGTTTCTCGCCGTCCACGTATTCTTCAACGAGCATTTCGTCCATCTGCCTAGCCCTGTCAAGCGGGTTCACCTCAGGCGGCTTTTCAACGGGTTTTGCAGTAGGCTTTTCAATGGTCTTTCCCGCAGGTTTCACAGGAGGTTTTTTTGCATCAGCCTGCGGTTGAGCTTTCCGGGGGTAAACTTGAGCCTGAGCCTCTTTAGGCTCGACAGGTATCGGAGCATCCTCTGGTGCTGCTTCCTTAGGTCCTGCGTGTGGGGGGGCTGGAGCCTTCGGCTTCTCCTCGGCAAGGGGGTTCTTTGACATCCACTCTGTCAGGGATTCCACGAGCTTTTGTTCAGCAGGAGTTATTTTCGACTGTTCTTCAGGTATCGTGCCCCGGTACATCATGTCTCCGACGTAATGTCTTATGGCAGCGTCCTGTACTGGGGTAATCCCTTCGTTATGGCGTATCTTGTGCACTATGCCATTTAGTAGTGGGGTGACCTGCCGCCTCTCTTCAGGAGTGAGCGATTGTTCTTCAGAGTACTTCCAGAGTATCAGGGACTGGGGGTCAAGCTTAGGCTGCGGCATCTCAGTCTGAGGCTGCGGGACAGGATTCTGTTGATTCACCGCCGGGGGTTGAGACCGTTTGAACCAGGACATTACTACTTTATACACAGTATTGAATTAAAAGTATTTACCCCCCATTTTTTTCTTTTCCACGGCTCTCTTGAAGCTTTTTGTCGGATACTGCTTAAGGATTAGGGTGAAGCTGTTTCCATTCAGTATAATCAGGAGCGGACAACAGGAGTTCATGGACGACGTCGCGGACTCGGTAAAGTCCGGACGGCATCTTGCGGCACACGCCCCGACAGGCATCGGAAAGACCGCCGGAGTCCTGACGCCCGCCCTGGAGTACGCACTCGACAACGGAAAGACGGTATTCTTCCTCACGCCAAAGCACACTCAGCACATTATCGTCGTCGACACGCTTAGGAAGGTGCACAAGAAATACGGCGTCAACATAAACGCGGTCGACATAATAGGGAAACAGTGGATGTGCCCCCACGGCGTGAAAGACCTGTCCTCAAGGGAGTTCAACGAGTTCTGCAGGAGCAAGAAGAAGGACGAGACGTGCGACTACTACAACAACACGAAGAAGACGAAGCTCTCCGAGAACGCCAGGGAAGTGATAGCGGAGATAAGGAGGGAGCCGGTGCACAACGAGGCGGTGAAAAAGATGTGTTCCGCAAAAAACCTGTGCCCGTACGAGGTCTGCATCGAGGCCGGGAAGACCGCGAACGTCATAGTCTGCGACTACTTCCACCTCTTCAGCCCGCAGGTAAGGAAGGCGTTCCTCACGAAGCTCGACAAGAAGATTGAGGACAGCATCATAATAGTAGACGAAGCCCACAACCTGCCGGAGAGGGTTAGGAGCCTGCTCAGCTCAAAGCTCACCGACTACATGCTGAACAGGGCGGGGAAGGAGGCGAGCAGCTTAGGTTCGCGCCAGCTCGTGGAAGACTACAAGAACCTGACCAAGGTTTTGAAGAAACTGTGTAAAGGAATGACGGGCAGGGAAAGGTTCGTAAGCAGGGAGGAGTTCATGGAGGAAGTCAAGGAGGCCGTCAAGCTAAGCTACCTTGAGCTTGTCGACGAAGTCGAAGGGCTCGGCGAGGAAGTCCTGAAGATTCCGGGCAGGTTCAGGAGCTACAGCAAGAGCGTCGCAAACTTTCTTGATACGTGGAAGGGGGATAATGTCGGCTACGCGAGGATACTCCAGAAGGAAGACAATAAAATCACGGTCTCATACAACTGCCTTGACCCGTCGCTCTCCAGCAGGGACGTATTCGACAACGCCCACTCGTGCATCCTGATGAGCGGCACCCTCATCCCACTCCACATGTACTCGAACCTGCTTGGATTGGATGAGGCGAGAACGGCCGAAAAGGCTTACAAGAGCCCGTTCCCCAGGGAAAACCGACTCCTGCTGCTCGTTCCGTCATTAACAACAAAATACAACATGAGAAGCGAATTCATGTACCAGAAGTACGCGAAACACCTGAGGGACGTCATTTCAAGCGTGCCTGGAAACATTGCGGTGTTCTACCCCGCCTACAGCATACTTGAGTCCATCTCCAGGATGACCGGCGAAACAGGGAAGGAAGTCATAGTCGAAAAGCAGGCGATGAAGAAGGAGGATAGAGGCCAGCTCTACAACAGGCTGCTGCACGCTAGAGGCAACGGAGGCGCGGTATTGATGGCGGTTCAGGCGGGAAGCTTCAGCGAAGGCATGGACTATCCTGAAAACCTGCTGGATGCCGTCGTGATAGTGGGGCTTCCCTTGGAGAGGCCTGACCTTGAGACTGATGCTTTGATTGACTACTATGACTTCAAGTTCGAGCGCGGATGGGATTACGGATACATCTACCCTGCGATGAACCGGGCGCTTCAGGCTGCTGGAAGATGCATCAGGAGCGAGACGGACCGGGGCGCGATAATCCTAATGGAAGAGAGGTTCAGGTGGGCTAACTACCGGAAGTGCTTCCCAACAGACTTCGAATTCACTGTGACCGAGACGCCGGCGAAATACCTTGAGAAATTCTGGAAGAAGTCCGCTACTTCCGGAAATTGAACACCCCCTCAAAAACTTCTTCTGCTGGGCCGGTCATGTAGACCCTTGAAATCTCCTTGCCCTTCGACTCCAAGTCTACTTTCACGTCGCCTCCTCTAGCGTGCAATAGAATCTGCCTGGAGGGGTCAGCCTTGCCATTCAACACCGAGGCTACTGCGCTCGCGCATATTCCTGTGCCGCATGCAAGAGTCTCGTCTTCGACTCCGCGCTCGAAAGTCCTGATTTTGAACTCGTTGACCCCGACCTGCTGTACGAAGTGGGCGTTTACTCCCCGAGGCCACACGGCAAGATGGTTTCTTATTGCCGCCCCGTCTGAACGCACGTCCACATTCTCAACGTCTTCGACGAATACTATGGCGTGCGGGTTGCCCATGCCCACAGCAGTTACATTGTACTGCCTTCCGTTGATTAGAATCCGTTCATTAACCATAGGCTCCGCAGGATTCCCCAGACTGACCTGAGCCTCCCCGCGCGTAACCTGAGGCCTGCCCATGCCCACCTTAACCTCGACGACCTTTCCGGCTTTAACCACGAGCTCAAGCTCCTTGATTCCGGCGAGGGACTCGACCTTAAGCGACTTCTTTTTCACGAGGCCGCGGTCGTACAGGAACTTTGCTAGACACCTTATGCCGTTCCCGCACATCTCGGCCCGCGAGCCGTCGGGGTTGTAGAAGACGAAGCTGGCGTCAGCCTTCCCGGACTTGCGAACGAAGATGGCGCCGTCGCCGCCTACTCCAAAATGCCTGTCGCAAACGCTACGCACCAGGGACTCCCTGAGATTCTCCGGGACTACGACACCCCGCCACTCGTCCAATACGACGAAATCGTTGCCTGCGCCGTGCATCTTCGTGAATTTAACGTCCATCTCGCCTAATTATATGTTAAACAAAATATAAAGTATAAAGCAGGATGGACAACAAACCGTTCAAGAACATAGATTGCTTCATCTTCGACTTCGACGGAGTCATCTGGTGGGGCGAAACCATGATTGATGGAGTCAAGGAGACGCTAGACTACCTGCGGGCTAAAGGCAAGAGGATAATATTCCTGACGAACAATTCCATGAAGTCGAGGAGAGAATACGTCGAAAAGCTGGCTAAGATGGGCTTCAAGACGGAAGTAGGATACATACTGACTTCAGGGTACGTCACATCACTGCACATTAAAAAGAAGTATGGCCTAAGCAAGATTTACCCTATAGGCTCGCCAGGACTAGTCGAAGAGCTCAAGTTCCAAGGCCACACAATAGTCGACAGGAAACCGGACTTCGTGGTCATGGGCTTCAGCAAAGACCTGTGCTACAATGACCTAAAAGAAGGATACAAAAAGATTGTGAACGGGGGCGCAAGGCTGATCGCATGCAACTACGACCGCCTCGCCAACCACGGCGAAGGCGTTGTGCCAGTGCTTGGCGCGTTCGTAAACGCCATGGAGTACTCGACCGGCTTTAAGGCGGAGGTCATCGGAAAGCCGAACAAGCCCATGATAGACGCGCTCATGGACTCCATAAACATACCGCCAAACAAGTGCATGATATTCGGCGACAACCTGGAGACTGACATACAGTTCGGGAAGAACGCTGGCATGAAGACGACGCTAGTCTTGACTGGAGTCCACAGCAGGGACGACGTGGAAAGGCTTAGGATAAAGCCCGACGTGATACTGAATTCTGTGGTAGAGATTGAGCTATGAACAAGACTCTTTTGGACGCGGACTACGTGACTAGAGACGAGAGGGCTGTCGTAAGGCTGTTCTACAAGACAGAGTCTGGGAGGGAGATTGTTGAAGTCAGGGACTTCGAGCCTTACGTCTACGCCGTCGCTTCGGAGGACGCGAAGAAACTGGGCGGGGAGATAGGCAGACTACCTGGCGTAGTCAGGGCCGAAGAGAAGGATATGATCAAACTAGGTAAGAAAGCCACATTACTGAAAGTCGTGGTCACCCAGCCGAGCGAAGTGCCGAGGCTGCGCGGCGAGATAAGGGCCATCCCGGGCTGCGAGGGAGTGTATGAGGCGGACATACCCTTCGCGAGGAGGTATATCATCGACTCAGGACTTACTCCGATGGAGAACGCCGACAAGGTGCCGTTGAACGTCGCGGCAATCGACATCGAAGTCTACAACCCCAGGGGAGAGCCTAACGCCCAGCGCGACCCGGTAATAATGATGAGCTACGCGGACAACATGGGACTTTCAAAGGTGCTGACGTACAAGAAAGTCGACGGAGCGCAACTGGACTTCGTGGAGTACTGTAAAAGCGAAGCGGACATGATGAGGAGGTTCGTGGAGACGATAGAGGAACGGCAGATAGACATAATCACAGGATACAACAGCGACAACTTCGACTTCCAGTACATGAAGGATCGGGCGGACAAAAACCACGTCGCGTTAAACATGGGGGTGGGCGATAAGGAGCTGAGGATAGAAAGGCGCGGCATGAACAACGGCGCAAGGATTACCGGCAGGCCTCACGTCGACATCTACCCCGTCTGCAGGAGGACCTTCAACCTCCCGCGCTACCAGCTGGAGGACGTATTCCAGAGCATGTTCGGTGAACAGGACGTGCTGGACACTAAAGCATCAGTCAAAGCAGGGGACATGCACAAGATGTGGGACTCGAACAAGAAGGAGGACTTCGAGACCCTTGCCAGGTACTCCCTCAACGACGCGAACGCCACGCTGAAGATTGCTCTCCGGCTGCTGCCGCTAGAGTACGAACTGTCAAGGGTCGTAAAGCAGCCGATCTACGAAACCGCGAGGATGAGCTCCAGCCAGCGCGTCGAACACCTGCTCATGCGAAGAGCCTTCGAAAAGGGCATACTCGTACCAAACAGGCCTTCGGAGGAGGAATTCGACAGCAGGGACGAGGAAGCCTACGAAGGCGCGTTCGTCGTGGACCCAAAGCGGGGAATCCACGACAACATAGTCTTGTTCGACTTCCGGAGCCTGTACCCCAGCATAATCATATCACACAACATAGACCCGGCAACCCTCGACTGCGCATGCTGCAAGGACGGCGGCCACAAGGCACCTACAGGCCACCACTTCTGCAATAGGGGGAAAGGCTTCATACCGGAGGTCCTGGAAGACCTGATAAAGAGGAGGATGGAGATAAAGAAGCTGATGAAGCAGGAGGCAGATCCGGAAAAGAAGATGGTCCTCGACGTCCAGCAGAACGCCCTAAAGCTCCTCGCCAACAGCATGTACGGGTACTACGGATTCCAGAGGGCCCGCTGGTACTGCAGGGAGTGCGCGGAAGCCATCGCCGGCTGGGGGCGGGAGTACATACA
>JAPKXP010000074.1 GCA_026394745.1 Candidatus Altarchaeota archaeon | reverse complement strand
CGAGCTCAGTGCCATCGCACCTCCTGCAATTATCGGGCTCAGCAGCCACCCTGTGAAAGGATAGAAGACGCCTGCGGCCACCGGAATACCCACGACGTTGTAAATCAGAGCCCAGAACATATTCTGCTTTATCTTGCCCATCGTAGCCTTGCTCAAGCGTATGGCCTTCACGACGTCCAATGGATTGTTCTTCATCAACACTATGCCGCCTGACTCCATCGCAACGTCAGTGCCGGACGCCATCACTATCCCCACGTCGGCCTGAGCAATCGCAGGGGCGTCGTTTATGCCGTCGCCGACCATAGCGACCTTCCTGCCGCGCGCCTGAAGGTCACGAACATAGTTGACCTTGTCTTGAGGAAGAACTTCCGCGAAGACGTTTTGAATCCCCACCTGCCGGCCTACCGCAGCCGCAGTCCTCTTGTTGTCGCCTGTAATCAGGTACACGTCTATACCAAGCTTGGACAGCTCGCTTACCGCATCCTTGGAAGACTCTTTCAGGGTGTCTGCTATCGCAATCAAGGCAGCAGGCACGCCGTCGACCGCCAGTATGACCACAGTCTTGCCCTCGTCCTCGAGCGAGGACAACCTTGACTCAAGGCCTGACGCGTCAATACCCTTGTCTGCCATAAGCTTCCTGTTGCCCAAAAAAACCATTCTGCCGTCAATAACGCCAGACACCCCGTGGCCTGGGACCGCAGTGAACTCCGAAACGCCGGAAAACTGTACTCCGCCGCGCTCGACATAGTCTACAACAGCCTCTGCAAGAGGATGCTCTGAACTCTTCTCTATGCTGCCGGCAAGCTTCAGTACGTCAGCCTCAATGTAGTTGTTCAACACGACAACGTCCGTAACCGACGGAGCGCCCTTCGTTATCGTCCCCGTCTTGTCGAACACGATTGCGTTAACCTTGTGCGCCGTCTCGAGAGCCTCGCCGCTCTTTATCAACACGCCCTCTGAAGCGCCCTTCCCTATGCCGACCATGATGGCAGTGGGCGTCGCAAGGCCGAGCGCACAAGGGCACGATATCACAAGCACTGAAACGCCTATTATCAGCGCGAAAGCGAGCGTCTTCCCTAACAGGAGGTACCACACTCCGAACGACAGGAGAGCTATCAGTATAACAGCAGGAACAAAGTAGCTGGAAATGACGTCGGCAAACCGTTGTATCGGCGCCCTCGATCCCTGCGCATCCTCGACAAGACGTATTATGTTTGCAAGAGTAGTGTCTGCGCCGACCTTTGTGGCCTTGAACTGGAAGCTGCCATGCTTGTTCAACGTGGAGCCGATTACGCTGCTGCCAACAGTCTTCTCGACTGGGATGCTCTCGCCGGTAATCATGGACTCGTCGACGCTGCTCGCGCCGGAGATTATCACGCCGTCGACTGGAATACGCTCTCCAGGCTTCACTATGATTACGTCACCCACTTGGACGCTCTCGACGGGAACGACAACCTCCTTGCCGTCCCTTATCACGGTGGCGGTCTTTGGACTCAAGTCCATAAGCTTCCGTATCGCCTCGCTCGTCTTCCCCTTGGCCTTAGCCTCAAGGTACTTGCCCAGGAGGACGAACGTAATCAAGACTGCCGCAGTCTCAAAATACTGGTCAGCCATGGGATTAGTGAGCATCACATAGACGCTGTAGAAGTAGGCTGCTGAAGTCCCAACGGCAACCAAGGTATCCATGTTGCTAGTACGGTTCTTCAACGCAGCCCAAGCGCCGCGATAAAACCTCGCACCGGAAATGAACTGGACCGGAGTCGCGAGAAGAAACAGCACGTATATGCCGTAGGGGATTTCGTCCATGAACACCATGCCGACGAGGAGCGCCGGAAGCGCAAGGGCGACGCTGAAATAAAGCAAGTTACTCATCAAAGCAAGCTCCCGCTTCTTCTCAAGCTCCTCCAAAGTCTTGTCGGCTTCCGTGGAAACCCGGGCGTCGTAGCCCTTTCCCTTTACCGCGGAGATTAGGTTCGACACCTCGACCTTTGAGTCGTCGTACTCCACCTGCGCCTTCTCAGTAGAGAGATTAACCCTGGCGTCCGAAACGCCGGGCGTATTCTTCAAAGCCCCCTCCACGACGGCAACGCAGCTTGCGCAATGCATGCCCTTAACGCTCAAAGTAACTTTCTTCATCTTAGTTGATACCTGCTTTCACCCACCACCCATCATACCGCAACCGCAACCTCCGCCGCTCTTCTGCACCTGAACGGAATCCAGCGCACTCTGGACTGCACTTGCATCATTCAAGTCTAGGCCGTCTTCCACTATAAACTTGCCTTTAATCATGCCCATCCAGCAACTCCAGTCTATTGTCCCAGCTTGACTTGGAGTGAACTCTATAGTCTGGACTCCGGGCTTGATTTTAAAATCCAGCCCAAGAGAAGGCACTTTAATCCCGCTGTTGCAGCCAGTCAACTCCTGGCCATCGATAACCCACTTCACAGGAACACCAGCCTTCAAGACGAACTTGTTTGGAATCCAACCTGCTGCGGTAACGTTCATGTAGATAGTCTGGTATCCGGCGGAGTCAGCCTGAGGCTGAGCCTTCGGAGCCTGCAGGACAACCTGAACGCCAGAACCCAGAGTCGTTGAAGTTGACGGAGCGGGAGCCGAAGCAGTAACCGAGCCGTCAACGCTTCTGACTTCAACATCGTCTCTCACGTCAAAACTACCCCAAATCATGCCCATCCAGCAGCTCCATCTTACCAGGCCAGGTTCGCCGGGAGTGAAGGTTATCGTCTGCGTCCCCTTCTTGACGTCGAACTGCAAACCGTATTTTGGAACCTGGATTGCCTTATTGCAGCTCGTAATCTGCTGGCCGTCGATAACCCACTTCACGGGAACACCAGCCTTCAAGACGAACTTGTCAGGCTTCCAGCCGGATGCAGTCACATTCATGCGAATCACCTGATAGCCTTCAGAGTCGATGTAAACTACAGGCAGGCCGGATGCCGGGCCCCCGGGGGTAGTGGAGTAATTCGCGACCGCGCCTAGGCCCTGCGGCTGCTGGACGCCAGCATCGAAGCCTATGCCTGCTAAAGCAAGACCCCTGCCGACCATTATCAACCCGAGCAGTATCACAACAACTCCTGAAAGCTTCAGGAGCTTCTGAGTGAACTTCGAACTGACGAATGAAGTAAGCATTCCGAAACCAAGGAGAACAGGCAGAGTACCGACTCCGAAGACGAACATGTAAGTAGCGCCAGTGAACGCGCTGCCTGAAGCCGCAGAAAGAATATACATCGCCTGCAACGGCCCGCAAGCTATCATGAGACCGTTCAAAAGGCCGATGACGAACGGACTTGAGTCATTCCTTTTAGACACGAACTTTTCGATGAACGCAGGCGTCTCAAACCGAAACCTCCGGAAAAATCCGAGCATCCCCAGCATGTTCAAGCCGAACATTATCAGGAAAAATCCGGCAATCAACGCTGCAATGCCCTTAAGCTCAGGAGTGAACGTTATCAAAGAGCCGACCAGCCCGAAAAACGCGCCGAGTACAGTGTACGATATGGTCTTTCCCGCGCCATACGACAGGTGCGAACCCAGATTCAGGCTGCGCTTCTTCAAAGCTTCCTTTGCCGTGTAGGACACCACGAAGCCACCGCACATGGCAACGCAATGGAATCCAGTCAAAAGCCCCACAACGAGTATTATTGGGAGCGAAATATCCTTTTCCAAGTCCGGAACAGAAAAATTCATGCCGGTTAACACGAGATAGACTAGGATGAGTATTGCCAGCAAAGCAGCCGGCAAAAGTAGGTTTCCGGCGCCCTCGTCCCTGCATCCGCCTTCCAGCGAGCACTTGTAGCCGCCCTCGCCTATCGCGTTCAACACGGACTCCACACTGGTCTTGCTAGAGTCGTACTTTATAACGCCCTTTCCAGTAGAGTAGTCTGACCTCACGTCAATAACACCAGGCACCGACTTCGCCTTCTTCTCTATGATCTTCTCGCAGCTAGTGCAAGACATCCCATCAACATTAAATTCCACGGTCTTAACGACCCCAGCGTGCTTCCTTGATTTAACAGCCACTTCAAACAACCTCGTAACCCAATTCCTTAATCTTTGACTTGACCGCACTTAGGTCAACATTATCCTCGGATTCAATCCGGACTATGCCGGCCTTGTGGTCAGCCTCAACCTTTTTCACCCCGGCTACTTCGCCGACTTCCTCTGAAACGAGCATCTCGCAGCTTCTGCAGTGCATTCCCTTGACTTTAAGCTCTGTTTTCTTCATACCGTCACCTCAGAGGATATGACTATTCAACGAACTTTCCTTTATATTACTTAGTTCATAGAGTCTCCTGCACCCCCTGCAGCAGAAGGAGAGTATCTTACCCCCTATCTCTTCTAAGATATATTTCCCGTGCCGTACGTTTCCGCCGCAACCAGCGCACTTTGCCATAATTCACCTCTTTCAATGGTTTTTATGCCGAATTACGGTATATCTATGCACTGTTACAGGACAAATCTTTTAGTGTTACAGCCTAAAAAGGCTGTTTCATAAAATGTTACGGGATAAGAGATACGTTGTATCCAAGTAATATGGACTCGAAAAAGAGGCTCATGATAGTGGTTGCACTACTAATAGCGACTGCCATAACAGTATTCACCTCGGTGGAACACCACAGGCACATAGCAGAGGAATACGGACAGATAGCCAACTTATTCGTGCCACTCATAGCGACAAGCTCCTTCATCCTAGGAGCGGCGATATCCCTGGCATTCCAGTGGGGGATAGACGTAATACAGTTCGAAAAAGTGGCTAAACTGCTGCCAGACAACGAAAGCGCAGTACTAAAAGTACTGTTCAACAGGAGGACAATCACGCAGACAGACCTCGCTTCAGAAACCGGCCTCTCGCGCCTGATGATTTCAAGGATACTAGCCCGCATCGAGGAAAAAGGACTGATAAACAAGAAGACAACCAACAGCACCAACACGATAGAATCGAGGATTTACCGCACACACCCCACAGCCCAAACATTCTTGAGGCTGCCCGGACTTTCGGAAGAGAGAGCAATCGTGATAACGGCAGTAGTATTCCTCTTTGGAATATCCTTCTCGCTCCTGAACAGCTTCCACGTCATAGTCCTCGAGCACCCGCTGGAACCGTCCCTATACCTGCTTGCCATAGAATTCTTCGCCCTAGGCGGGCTGACCAATTTCATCGTCAGAAAAAGGATATCCGAAGTCCAGTTCGAGAAGACACTCAACATACTCCCACCAGACGAAAAAGAGGTCCTGAAGGCGATTTACCTCAAGAAGACGACCACTCAAAGCGAGCTCGTGGAAAAGAGCGGCATATACAAGATGAAGGTTTCTAGGATAATACAGAAGTTTGAGCAAAAAGGCGTAATAGAGAAGAGACCCTACGGCTACACCAACAGGATAATATCAAAAATCTAGGAGACCGATCGCATCGCCCCAGTTATCTCGCACACCCTGCAAAGCCTCCTGCTCGACGGCTCGCCGCAAGCTTCGCACTCCTTGACCGCGCCGCCTGACTCATGAGCCTTCAAGTCAGGGAGTATCTCAAGGAAGCTGTTGATAATAGAGTATTTTACGCCGGGATTCTCCTCCTCAAGGCCGTTCAAAAGCTTCTTCACGTGAGTCCGGAAAGAGTCGAGCGAGCATGGGCACGGCTCGTACACTACTGGAAAATCGTGTATTCGCGAGTAACGCTCGGTCTCAGCCTCAAGGCAGAAGTACAACGGCTTGATTCTAGGCACAAACTTGCCGCTGTCCAAAACCCCCGCCCTCGGCCCCAATCTCGCAGACTGGTAGACGTTGCCCTTGAGCATATTCATTAGCACAGTCTGGACTTCATCGTCAAGGTTGTGTCCGGTCGCAATCTTGGACGCCTTAAGCTCCCGCGCCTTCCGGTTGAGTATGCTACGGCGCATAACGCCGCATATCGAACACTGGTTGACGCGCACCCCCTTGCTGTTCAGCACCGACTTTATGTAGCACGTGGAATAGCCGTATTCCTCCCTCATGTATACCACATGAAGCTTTATCCCGCATTCAGAGCAGAAGGACTGTATGTTAGACAGGTTCTTGCGAGAGTATTCGCCCAGCAGATGGTCTATTATGATGCCTTCCACATTGTAGCCCAACTTCTTCAGGACGTACAACGCTGTAGTCGAATCTTTCCCGCCTGAGACCGCAACAAGCACCCTGTCGCCGCCCCCGATAAGCCCGTATTTCTCTATCGTGGACTTGACTTTATCCTCCAAGTACCTTACGAAAGGTTCATCGTCCATGCTTAGACCATCTCGACTGACGTGCTGCCGTCCTTCCTGTCCACAATCCTTATGCCGCGGGAAAGCAGGACATCCCGTATCCTGTCGGCCTCAACCCAATTTTTTTCCAGGCGATACCTGTTCCGCTCCCTGATAAGACGCATCTCCTCGTCCATCAGCAGGACCTCATCTTCCTTCAAATCCAAACCCAGGACTCCAGTAACCTCGTCAAAAATCTCCAAAACCCGCTTCAAAGACTCCCGGGACTCGCCGCCTCCGTCAAGCATGACGTTCATTTCCCGCACAACCTCGAATAAAGAAGCCAAAACCTTTGGCGTGTTGAAGTCTTCGTCCATGG
>JAPKXP010000188.1 GCA_026394745.1 Candidatus Altarchaeota archaeon | reverse complement strand
GTGTGGAAGTGCACCCAACTGAGAGGGTGTATTAGAGCCTAAAGACCTTCTTGAACAACCAGGAGGCTGAATCAACGAGGATGTGGAGTATCGTGGCCAGACCGCCGCCCACTCCGTAGCGGATTGTGTTGAGCAGGACTGTTATTGGCCCGTGGCCTAGAACCCGGTGTCTCCAGCCCAAGAATCCGGAGGGAGCGTCCATGCTCTTGTTGACCTGCCAATACTCCCTACCCAGGAGCATCCGACTGATAAAGTTATGAATTCCTCTACCTGGCATTCTTGTTTTCCTCGTAGTAGCTCCACGCGTCGTTCACTTCCTGCAAGGTCTCCTCCAACTTCCTTCTGACCACGTCTGAGGATTCACTGTTCGCGTCGGCGTGCAACTTCCTTGTGATATTGATGAATTTTCGGTGGATATCATCGAATGAATCGCCCTGCTTAACGCCTAAAACCTCCCTAGCGTACTCTCCCGTAATCACGATTTTGTTATGCGGTCCGACACGATAGCCCTTCTTGACTCTGGGTTGTTCTGGTGTCGGCGGCTTCTCCTCCCTGTAGGCTTCCCTTGTTTGTTGTGCCTTTTCCTTGAACTCCTGGCTGGTCTGCGTTTTCTCCATCTTTATGGCTATTTCAATGAGTACTAAGCCTATCATAGCCGTCATCACCAGGAGTATCTCTTTAAGGTTGGAGTAGTTTTCTGAGAGTATCATGGCTGCAGCCCCGAAGACGAACACTAGGAATGATGTTATTATGAACATTCTCCTCGTCTGGGGGCTGACTTTCAACTTGAAGTGGCTGTATATACCCTGCAGAACAATTAGAACAACCACCAGAGATGTTAGTATCACTAGCACAAGCTGGAGTGTCACAGTAATAAGGAACGTGATTGCCATTCCCATAGCGATTATCATGTCCGATGCGGATGCGGTGTCGGTATTTACGGGCACTGCAGATACCACTAGGGAGATGATTAAGATTGCCGTTAACGGCAGGAGGGAGATGAAGATTAGCGCGAACAAAACCATAATCTTCACGTTCTCCTGCAGCCCGCTCCTCTTCCAGAATCCTCTTAATGCCAGGACAATCCCTGGAACAGAGAGTAGGTAAAGAATCCAAAGCTTCAGCACAAAAGAGTCCAGCTGGCTTAGGATATTGTGGAATTGCGGGCTTGAGGGGTCATCCAAAACGCCGGCTTTGTATCCTAAATCCTGGAGGATCTGCTCGTTGAAGTATATGACCGCGGGTATCAGCATCAGGAATATGATGAAGTACATGTACCATACTTCCGCCAACCTAATACTTCCCTGTCCTTTCATTCCTAAGTTTCTCCCAGTCCAGCCGGTGCTTCTCGAGCGTCTTGGGCTTGATGTTGCCTTTCTCGTTCAACACGTGTTCAAGTAGCCTGCGGTGTCTTGCCGGGATGTTCTCGTACTTCAATTCTCCGCCGACCTTGAACACGTGTATCTTCTCCGGGAACTTTCGGAATAATCTGCCTAGCAAGAGCATTCCGTCCCCGTTCTCCTCGATCGTGAACATCCGGCCTCCGGAGCCCTCGCACCCTGCCTTCGGGTGCTGGGCGATGATCTGCGAGGCCAGCATCATGTCCCTTGTCGTGAAGTCTGCCTTAATCAAAAGCATTTTGTTCCTAAAAACGTTTAACCTTAAATATATTTAATAACAAACCAATATAAAAATACACGTGTTCAGGCAAAACCAGCCGTTTTGCTCCTGGAAGCCCAGATTCCGTAGTTCCAGGTGGACAGGCCGTACTTTCTGGCGTACTTCATGAGGTCGCCGTCTTCGGTCAGGATTACTCCGTGGACCCGTTTTGCGACGGCGACAGGGGTTAATGGTATGTTGTCCTCGTGGTTGTGTTCAATATGCTTGAAGACGCTTACAGGGACCTTGGCGCCGACGTCGACCTTAAGGGCATTCTTTCTCTTCAGCACGTCTACTGCCTTATCGTACAGATTTTGGGGTACGAGGACGAACCCGAACTGCCTGAAGAGCACCTTAAAGTCGTTTGGAGACAGTTTTTCTATGAAATCGGGGGTTGCGACGGCGGAGATAACGCCTATGAATTTGGGTTCAAACGCCTTCTTTACAGGCTGTATGCCCCATGTTAAGGGGGTCTTGGTGACCGCTGCGGGCGGCTTTGCAGGAGCGCGCAGCTGCGTCGCAGGAACGTGGAGTTCTGGCACGGTTTTAGGCCTAGAAATAGGCTTACTTTCGACCACAAGAGGCTTTTTCTCCGGTACTGGAGACTTCACCCGCACCCCGTACTCCCAGACGGACTTGGCAGCTACTGGCGCCGGGACTTCTGCCTGCTCGGCCTTCTTCAACTCCTCGAGCTGGCTGTCAATCTCTCGGATGAATTGTATGGCGTCCGCCTCAGTCTTCCTTTCAACAGGAGCCTTTCTAAGAACACGCTCCTCCTTCTCGCCTGAGAGCGCCTTAAAAATTGCCGGTGAAAAATAAGCCAGAATAGCGAATCCCAGAACCAATAATGCAGGATACATCACCTCAGGGTTCTCGCTCACGACCTTCAATACCGACTCAATGACGTCCATTTCACTCGAACAACCCCTTCAGCGTGTCCATCACGTCTATAATCTTCAACACGCTCGGGAAACCTTTGTAGATGGCTTGATTGTACGCGTCCAGCGTCGTCGCGACGAAAAACAGCTTGTCGAACTTTTCCTTTCCGGATTTCAGGTTCTCAAGCTTCGTCCTGACGTTAGGTGTCGGGTTCGTCAAGTCCTCGGGCTCCACGACCTCGACCGCAACATACTCTCCCTTGTTGGTGTAGAAAGTCAGGTCAGGGAAGATCACTTCAGTATGCCTCTTCAATTTCATGCGGTAGACATCGAATCCCTTGGAGGATGCTAGGTTGTTCACGAAATTCTGTATCTCGCTGGCGACAATCAGGTGCCTATTCTTCTCGGGAGTTTCGTTCTTGACCATGTATATCCTGCGGGTGTTTAGGGTCAGCCCCGAGTCGGCGACTTCCACATACCCCTTGGCTTGGAGGGCGGTGACTTGCATCTGACTGAGAATGCCCTTCAGTATGACCGGCTCGCTGAGGGACACCGGAACCGAAGGCTTCCTGCCGGAAACCTGTTCAACAACGGGGGCAGCACCAGCCTCGATGATGTCCTTCTCGTACTCAGCAGCCTGAATCCAGACCGGCAGCTTGATGTATGGCGTCATGTAGAGCGCTTCACCGCGGGCGCCACGGAGCAGGAAGTCCCTGTAGCCCTCATGGAGGTTGAAGTACTTCACGACGTCCTGTATTGACGTGCTATCTATCCTAAGCAGGAACTTGAAGTATGTGTTTGCGAGTATCGGCTCGCCTCTCGGCCTGCCGCGGTCGAGCTTCAACAGGTCTCCGGCGTCCTGCGTTATTATGACGAAGGATAGATTGAACTTTCTGCTCGTCTTGACAATGTTGGTGAGATAGTCGTCGCTGACCCCGAAGACGCTCCACGCCTCGTCCAAGACAAGTGTCTTCCTGACGTCAGGCCTCTCGGAGACCATCCAGCGGTACACGTAGTCGAAGATGAGGAACAGTATGGGCCCCTTGTCACTCGGGTGCCGGTTTATCACGTCCGAGATGTCGTAGCAGATTATCTTCTTGTTGAGGTCTACGGTTGTCTGTTGGTTGAAGAATCTCAGGTCTCCGGTGACGAAGGAGCTGATTTTCGTCCGCAGGGCGCTGGCTGAGACAGCGCGGTTGTCAGACGCCTTGCTCACGGCCGCCTTCTTCTCCGACTCCCGGGTCATGTCGTTGAGTATCCGGTACATGTCCTCGAACGTTGGCGGCTCCTTGCTCCACGTCGACGGGTCGTCCGGACGTATCCCCCTCCGGTCGTACATGAGGTTCATCACCTCGTCAATAATACCTTTCGCATAGTCGGAGAGATTCCCGTCCGCCGCAATATTTAGGAAGGTCTTCACAGACTTCTTGACTTCGTCGAACGTGGAGAACCTGAGGTCGAACGGGTTGATGACCGACTTCGAGTCGGGGGATATCCTGATGACTTCGCCTCCGAGGAGCTTCACCATCTCGCCGTACTCGCCCTGCGGGTCGATGATTTGGACTATCGTATCCTCCATCATGGACCTGGCGCAGAGAAGCTTTACCAGATAGGTCTTGCCCGATCCTGAGGATCCTAGAATCAGCATGTTCGGGTTTTGAGCCCCCTCAAACGGGCTTAGCGTTATCGGAATGCCGTTGAACATGTTAAAGCCTAACAGAATCCCTCCCTTGTTCTCGAAGCAGCTTGATATGAACGGGAACGAGGCCGCAAGCGATGAGGACTGCATGCTGCGGTCCACCCTGTTCTGCATCTTGTCTGAGGCGAAAGGCAACGCCGACTGCAAAGCCAAGTCCATCTCGTATGTTGGAACCTTCGGGACGAAGAAGTTCTGCTTCATAATCTGGGTCACCTTCTTCTCGAGGAGGTCGAGCTCCTTTAGGTCGTTGGCCTTCAGGTCCACGTAGAATCCGACGTCGAAAAGCTTTTCCTCGTTCTTCACTATCAACTGTAGGAGACCCTCCAGGTCGGTCAGCTGCTGGACGTCCGCCTGGTTCGGAATGCGGCCGGCCTGCTGCGCCGACAGTACGTCGGACTTAAGCTTGATTATCTGGTCGCTGATTATCTTGGAACTTATGTCTTGGCTGTATGGGTGCACGTGAATCGAGAGGTTGAAGTCCGCCTTCATCTTCACCAGATTCATCAACCAGCCTGGGTCCACTTCCCGGGGGTACGCCGCCCCGAAGAGGACTCGGTGCATCTTGTACACCTGCACGTAGTCCTTGTGGACTTCAATGCTCTTGGGGGAAGTGAGCGCCCTCACGAACTCCTGCTCTCCGCCGGTGAACTTCTACTCCTCCATACCGTGCGGGTTGTACTCCACCCTAGGCCGGTACGTGTATAGTGGGTGGAGGGGGTCGATCCTTTCGCTTGCCTCAGCCTCCATCAGCTCGGCCTGCTGGTGGGCGCCCTTCATGTCAGAGTAGAATGTCACTGGAGTCCATATCTCGGAGCCGACCTTCAGCACTGGAACAAAGAAGTTTGTGTAGAGGTCAATCAAATCGCTCTTGTCAAGCCTTTTGGAGCCCACTCCTGAGTTCTGGAGCAGCTCCATGTTGGCTGCAATCTGGTTGTCAAGCGCCTCGATGTCCTTCTCAATGTCTCCGCCCAGCTTCTTCGGGATGATTATGAAGTCCTCGCGGTCGCTGATGGTCTGGTTCGAGAGGATTTTGCGGACGAAATCCGCGAAGCTGTTGTAGTACTCCTCAAGACGCTTGTCGCCGATGCTTAAAACGCGGTCCTTCACCGAGTCCAA
Source organism: Candidatus Altarchaeota archaeon (assembly GCA_026394745.1). Lineage (GTDB taxonomy): Archaea > Altiarchaeota > Altiarchaeia > IMC4 > SCGC-AAA252-I15 > JAPKXP01. Next base: position 450 of record JAPKXP010000188.1, on the reverse strand, counting down.
GTACGAGTCCACATCAATTTCGGTGGACCTCATCACAATATGGATGTCGTTGTCCAAGCCGTTGAGGAATTTCATGTATCCTGCGATCACCCTGTTCTTGTCGTCCGGCGTGATGGAAAACAGGTCCTGCGGGAAAACCTGTATGACCCCAAGAACTCTGTTGTCCATGGTGAACACCACGTCGCGGTCTATGTCCTTCAGGTTGTAGAACTCCCTCATCCTAGGGTCGTCCCAAGGATACACCTTAGGCGTTAGGAGATAGCGCAGCAGAATTAACAGCATCTTGTCCAAATGGAACGCGCTCACCGCGCCAATCAACACGATGAAGATGAAGCAAACCAGAACCTTCGCATACAAGTGCAGGGGGCTCCACAAGGCAACATACAACCCAGCAAAGAAAAAGATGGCGACGAGGATAGTCTGCCCTCCAGTCAAGTTGCCCAGCCACTT
>JAPKXP010000152.1 GCA_026394745.1 Candidatus Altarchaeota archaeon | reverse complement strand
CCCGCGAGAAGTCCATGAGGTTGTCGACTGCTTTATGCAGGCTCAGCCTATCTTTCGTGGTGGTCTTGCACTCGATGAGGATTATCCTGCCGTTCTTCACGGCAATCACGTCGGGCAGGGGCTTGTCCGTCTTCCCGCTTCCCGCCGCCCGCAGCGCCACCCACCCGCGCTCCCAGAACGAATTGACGATGAACCGTTCGAAGTCTGAACCCTTTTTGTATCTGGCGCCCATGCCCATTTTACTTGACTGAAAGCATCCTTTCTATCGTTTTCCTCGCCTTGTCGGCCGTCTCCTTTGGAACAGCAACCTTGTGCTTCATGTCCCGCAGTGAATCGCGGACGTGGTGTAGAGTGATCATCTTCATCGTGTTGCAGACAGCCATGTCGCTTGCAGGATAGAACTTTTTTTCTGGCATCTCTTTTTTCATGCGGTGTATTATGCCGGACTCCGTCCCCAATATGAACTCATTCTTCGGCGAACTCTTGCAGTACATTATCATGCCTTCGGTGGACGCGATGTGGTCTGCAATGTCCTGGAGCTCGGGTATCACTTCAGGATGCACCACAAGCTCTGCCTGCGGGTGCGCCCTGCGAGCCTTCTCCACGTCGTCCGGTTGAATCATGTGGTGGGTAGGGCACAATCCGCGTTCGGGAACGACGACAATCTTTTTCTTCGTCCTCTTGCGGACGTAGTAGGCGAGGTTCCGGTCTGGGCCGAATATTATCGTGTCCGCTTTCATAGAGTTCACTATCTTGTCCGCGTTCGCGGAAGTGCAGATGCAGTCGGCGTGCGCCTTCACGTCGGCGTGCGTGTTGATGTAGAGGACTGTCTCGGCGTCAGGGTATTCTTTCTGGACATTCAGCAGCTCCGGCAGCGACAGCATCATCGCCATCGGGCAGAGCGCCCACTCCGCAGGCAAAAGGACGGTCTTTTCCGGGTTGATTATTGACGCCGTCTCCGCCATGAAGTCGACGCCGCAGAAGACTATGACCTTAGCCTTGGAAGCGCTGGCCTGCCTTGAAAGGCCGAGCGAGTCGCCGACGTAGTCTGCTATGTCGATTACCTCCGGACGCTGGTAGTTGTGCGCGAGTATGACCGCGTTCCGCTCCGCCTTCAGCTTCAGTATCTCGTCGGTGAGTTCCATCTGAACAGAAAATAGGTGGTACAGCGTTATAAATTAGTGCCTGTTCTTTGGAAGCCCCCTCTTCTCCAGGAGGTCTCCGGTCAGGTCTATCTCGAGGCGCTGGAACTTCCTGGCGTCGCCGTGGTACTTGGCCTCCCTGCCTATGAACGCGTCCCGGCCTCCTTCCACAATCTGTGTTTCATCCTTCGCGAACAGCCTGTCGAAGAAGAGTTCGAGGCCGTAGCCCTTCACCGCGCCTTTATAGTCGGAGGACAGTATTTTGTGTACTCCCGGCAGGCTGAATGCCCTGATGCCAGACTCGTGAATCGTCGGGAAGTCCTCCCGCAATTCCAGCCACGGGCTAATCACCATGAGAGACTTCTTTTCAGCTGATGCCTTCGCAGTTTTTGAAATCATCTCGCTCAGGAACGCCCCGGAAACCTGGAGTATGTCAGCGTCCAGAATCACGGTCGATGCGGCGCCGGAATCCCTAGCCTTCTTCAGGCCCGCGTAGACCGCGTTCGCCTTGCCGACGCGCTTGGGCATCCGCAAGACTTCCGCGCCCTCGGCGAGAGCCTGCTTTCCGGTGTCGTCGTCGCTGCCGTCGTCGACGACTATGATGCGAGCGGTCTTGTCGAACTTCTTGAGGGCCTCGTTCACCTTACGGATGGTGTTCTGAACCCACCCCTGCTCGTTCCAAGCGGGAATCACGATTACGGTGCCGCCGTCCATCAGATTAACTCTAAACATTAAACGCTTAATAACCTTCTTTGACAATATAGAATCCGATGAAAATCGTGGTTGGCGTGTGCGGGAGCGTCGCTGCAGTAAGGACTCCGGAGCTGGTTCGGGAGCTGGTCAGGCAGGGCTTCGACGTCGAGTGCGTCATGAGTCCCGAAGCGCAGGGGATTATCCACCCGAACGTATTGCACTGGGCGTCAGACAAGCCGGTGATTACGGAACTTTCGGGCGCGGTCGAGCACGTGAAGCTGCTTGGCGTAGGCGGCAGCGCGAAGCTTCTTCTAATCTGTCCAGCCACTTCGAACACCATATCCAAGATTGCGTGCGGCATAGACGACACGACGGTTACTACGATGGTCGCGACCGCACTGGGCGCGAAGAAGCCGGTAATCATCGTTCCTGCGATGCACGTGTCCATGTTCAGGAACCCGTTCGTCGCAGAGAACATCAAAAAGCTGAAGAAGGCTGGAATCAGGTTCGTCGGGCCGAGGATTGAGGAGGACAAGGCCAAGATTGCTGAAGAGGAGGACATCATAGCAGAGGTGAAGAGGGCGCTTGGGAAATGATTCACCTGCTTAAAGGCTTTTTCTACAGGATAATATACTCGCCGGGAAAGTTCAGCGGCAGGAGCGAGAACTTCGAGAAGCTGTTCAGGAGCAAAAACGACCCCTGGAACTTCGAGAAGTCCGCCTGGGAGAGAAAAAGATTCAGCATAATTTCGGAGTTCATCGCCGAAGTAAAGCCGCACAAGGTGCTTGAAGTCGGATGCGCTGAAGGCGCGTGCACCGAAAAGATTGCAGAAAAGTGCGGGGAACTCTGGGCCATAGACGCGAGCAAGACTGCATTGGAGAAGGCGCAAAAGCGGGTTCCTAAAGCAAGGTTCCTTTGCGGGGACTTCGCCAAACTATTCAAGGAGCTTTCCGGCGAACGCTTCGACATGGTTGTGGCATCTGAGGTATTATACTACATTAAGGAGGAGGACATACGGGACTCATTGAAGACTATGAATACTAGATACCTTTTGACATCCAACTTCGGGACTTTTTCAACGAGGCTGAACAATATCGTAATGGAGTGCGGCTTTTGCGAGGTTAAGAGCAGGTGGCTGCGCGGCATAGACGACCTGCAGCTCAAGTCGTCAAAGATTACTTTGTGGGAGAGATGAAGCTTACGTTAACTGAAGGCAGTGAGGCGGTCAAGTACGCGCGGAGCGTAATCGAGCTTAGCTTCAAGAGGCTGCGGCCTGAAACACCGCAGGCGCTCAGGGTCGCTTTCAAGGAAGACCGAGGGGTGTTCGTGACTCTGCACACCTTCAAAGGCCATGAGCTTAGGGGATGCATAGGATTCCCGGAGCCTGTGATGCCTTTAGGGAAGGCGATGCTGCAGGCCGCCCTTTCCGCCGCGTTCGAGGATTCGAGGTTCCCGCACGTCCAGGAGAAGGAGATGGACGGCATCGTGGTTGAGGTTTCGATACTGACGAAGCCGGAGCTTATTAAAGTGAAGGACCCGAGAGACTACGTGAAGGAGGTCGTGGTCGGCAGGGACGGATTAATCGTCGAGAACGGATGGTTCAAGGGCTTATTGCTCCCGCAGGTGCCGGTGGAGTGGAAGTGGAACAGCGAGGAGTTTCTCGCGCAGACCTGCCACAAGGCTGGTTTGTCCTCGGACATGTGGCTGGACCCTAGGACGAATGTTTACAGGTTCCAGGCGCAGATTTTCACGGAAAAGACCCCGCGAGGCGAGGTCATTGAAGAGAGGATTTCAGGATAATCTTCACGCCGTCGCCGTCCTTTAGATTGTACTTGCTCCTCAGGTTGAAATGGCTTACGACTTCGAATTCTTTCTGGTGGTGGGTCCTCTCTGGTATTGCTATGAAGCATTCGACCTTGTGGCCTTTGACTTCAATCTCTACGAGAATCAGGTCGAGCGCGCCGAAGTGGCGTCCTCCGTGCGAGAATCCTTCAATCTTTTTGGCGGAGTACGGCAGCAGGTCAGTATTGTCTCCTTCTATGCGCACGTTGAGCGTGCCGGGGTAAGGGCGGAATCCGAGGGCCTCCATTATCTTCCACTCGTACTGTTTGATGTAGTAGGCTCCTTCGCCCAGACCCGAAACGACGGAACCGTCTATAGTCAATTGGCGTCTCCTTCCGAGGAATGCGTTCAGTATGCTCGCTGTTTTCTTGAGTGTCGTTATCCCTTTTTCGGTGAGCTGAATATCCTGCCGTTTCCCGTGCGTGGCCCTGGTTATGTACTCTTCTTTCTCCAGTTTTATCAGGTGTCTTGAAGCGGTCTGCTGGCTTACGCCGAGTTTTCCGGCCAGTTCCGTGGAGGTTACGGTAGTCTTGGCGTTCGGGTCTTCCAGTATCTCGGCTAGGCGTATTAAAACCAGTTCAAGCTCATCCATATACTCAAATATGAGTAAAAGAATAAAAATGAGTAAATTGGGGATTTAGATTTCTATCCCCAATTCCCGTGCAATCTCCGTCCAACTGTCACGCCCAGTTGACATGCGCAGCGGGATTTGAGGGGCTTTCAGCCCCTCAGAACGCACTATAGATTAAATCTCGATTCCGAGCTCGCGCGCAATCTCCTCATAACGGTTCCTGATTGTGACTTCAGTAACCCCGGCGAGCCTGCCTGCAATCCCCTTCTGAGTCTGCTTGTCGTTCGTAAGCTTCCCGGCAAGGTAAATCGCGGCGGCCGCAACGCCCGTGGGTCCGCGGCCGGAAGTCACTCCCTTCTCGCGCGCCTTCTGGAGTATCTCGATGGCCTTCGCCTCAGTCTCTCCTGAAAGCCCGAGCTCGCTCGAGAACCTCGGCACGTAGTCCATCGGGGTTGCGACAGGCATGCGTAGTCCAAGGCGCCTGCAGGCGAACCTGTAGGAACGCCCGATGTCCTTCTTCTTGACGCCTGAAGCTTCCTCCAGTTCTTCGAGAGTCTTCGGGAGCTGGTGCTTCCTTGAAATCAAGTAGATTATCGCAGCGACAACGGATTCGATGGAGCGCCCGCGGACCAGGCCCTTGTTCACGGCCTTGCGGTACCACATCGCGCACTCCTCCTTGATGTTGTTTGGAATGTTCAGGTAAGCGCACATACGGTCGAGTTCAGGCAAGGCAATAGACAAGTTCCTCTGCACGGAGTCGCTCATCCTGCTCCTCCTCTGCCACTTCCTCAAGCGGTACAACTGGGCCTTCCTCTCAGGCTGAATCGCCCCGCCGCGAATGTCCCTGTCGTACCTGTCAATCTCTGTCGTAAGGCCCTTGTTAAGCTTCGCAAACTTGACGGGACCGCCGGTCCTCGCCCTCTTGCTCTTCTGCTCCTCGTCGAAAGCCCTCCATTCCGGGCCGAAGTCGAACAGACTGTCCTCGAGGACCGCGCCGCAGCCGCGGCAAATAAGCTCGCCGTGCTTGTAGTCTGTGATAAGGTTAGTGCTCCCGCAGTCAGGGCACTTCGTAGGCTGGTTAGGCCTTGACGCGGCCGGGCCTGCGACAGGCCTCGACTCCACTTTAGGCGCCTCTACTACAGCGGCTTCCGGCGCAGTTTTCTTGGACTTCGACATTTTAACGATACCTCCAAAACATTCATTTAAACTGGATTAGTTTACCGATTAGATTAGCTTCAAGGTTCCTCGTCCTCACGACGACGTGCGGCTTCTCGACCCTGCCGATGATATCAAAGACCACACCGACGTTCTTTCCGTTGCAGAACGCCCTCTTACCTAGTCCCGGTATGCCGACACCGGCTAATTCAACGACAATCTGGTCGCCTACTTTAGAAACGATTTTACCTGAATTCAAGACAGCACACACCCCAAGCTTTAAAAACACGTAAGAAGTAATATAAAGGAATGAGTATTTAAATAGTGAGGGGTGTATTTACCGGGAAAAAAAGGGGGTATGACAGCTTTAATGAAACCAAACTCCAGATTAATCGCCATACTACTTGTCGCCGTTCTACTTAGGGCTGTCAATCTGCCAACCATACCGGCGTGGGGCTGGGATGAGGGAGGTAACCTGAACTATTCAAGCAACCTGATGGAGGGTAAAGCGCAGTTCTTCGCCTACAAGTACCACTTCATGCCGCACCCCCCGCTGTACTTTGTCCTTTCCGCGCTGGTGCTTAAGCTGCTGGGCGTAAGCATAACCTCAATCAGGATTCTTTCTGTGCTACTCTCCGTTGCCGGGCTGTTGGTCGTATACAAGATAGTAAAGACTGCAATAAGCGAGGAGGCGGGTCTGCTTGCCGGAGCGTTGTATGCGATATTTCCGGAGCTCATTTACTGGGGCAGAGTGGGATATGGGAACAACCTGCTTGGGTTTATGGCCCTGCTGTCGGTTTACTTTCTTTACAAATTCCTCAAAGACGGGTCAGGGAGGGACTTCCTGATTTCTGCGGCAATAACCAGCCTATGCCCGCTGGTGGAGCTCCATGGAGTAGTGTTCGTGCTGGCTTTTTGGATTGTCGTAT
>JAPKXP010000072.1 GCA_026394745.1 Candidatus Altarchaeota archaeon | reverse complement strand
TATCCGGAGGAGAACTCCAGCGCCTGGCGCTAGCGGCGTGCATAGAAAGGGATGCCGACATATACCTCATCGACGAGCCTTCAAGCTACCTGGACGTGAAGGAGAGGCTGAACACCGCGAGAGTGATACGGGAACTCTCCGAGAAGTACGTGTTCGTAGTCGAGCACGACCTCGTAGTCCTCGACTACCTGTCAGACTACGCCCACGTCATATTCGGCCAGACCGGGGCATACGGCATAATATCCAACATAATGGGCGTGAGGACCGGAATCAACGAATACCTTAGCGGCTTCCTGAAGTCGGAGAACATGCGATTCAGGAACGAGATAAAGTTCGAGGTCAGGCCGCCGTCGAGCAAGGGCAACATGAAGGTGCTGCTCGAGTATCCTGAGATGATGAAGACTTACGACAAATTCAAGCTTCACATATCAAAGGGCGTCGTCAACACGCCGGAAGTGCTTGGAATACTCGGTCCCAACGCCACAGGAAAGACGACGTTCATAAAGATGCTCGCAGGCATAGAGAACCCGGACAACGCTAAGATTGAAGTGAACGTGAAGGTATCGTACAAGCCCCAGTACATCAAGCCCTCGGAAAAGACGGTCGCTGAACTCAGGATAAAAGGCGAACTCATAGAGCAGTTTAGGATAAGCCACCTGCTGGAAAGCAAGCTGACCGAGCTTTCAGGCGGCGAACTACAGAAGGTGGCTATAGCAGAATGCCTCTCCCAGAAGGCTGACATGTACATGCTCGACGAGCCGTCGGCTTACCTCGACGTTGAAGAGAGGCTGAATATGGCGAAGTTCCTCCACAAGTTCGGCTACGACAACAAGACTAGCATAATGGTAGTCGACCACGACATACTATTGATAGACTACCTGTCTGAGGAACTCCTGGTGTTCGAGGGCGAAGGAGGCAGGAATGGTAAGACATCAAAGCCGCTCAGCATGCGCGACGGAATGAACCGCTTCCTCTCGCAGATGAACATAACATTCAGGAGAGACCAGGACACAAATAGGCCCCGCGCCAACAAGCCTGGCAGCCAGAAAGACAAGGAGCAGCGAGCCAGCGGAGAATACTACTACTCCGGATGAAATCACCTGGAGTCCAAAACCTTTATTATGTGCCAGCCGAATTCAGTGCGCACCGGCTCGCTCATCTCGCCCTTCTGCAGGTTGAACGCGGCGTTCTCGAACTCCCGCACCATCCTGCCGCGGCCGAACCAACCCAAGTCCCCGCCCTTCTTGCCAGACGGGCACAATGATTTTTCTTCAGCGAACTTTGCGAAAGTCTTCTTCTGCCCTTTAATGTCGCTCAGAATCGCCTGAGCATCCTCCATAGACCGCACGAGAATGTGGGCTGCGTGAACCTCCTTAACCATGACAAGAAATAGGAATAATCAAATAAAAAACAGTTTAAGGTTCGACCCTGTGGCGGTCTCTCGGGTATAGCACGCACTCGCGTATGTTGCTTACGCCGGTTATCGCCTGCGTAATCCTCTCTGAGCCTATGCTCCATCCGCCGTGCGGCGGCATGCCGTAGCGGAACGCCTTCAGGTAGAACTCGAAGTTGTCAGGGTCCAGGCCCTTCTTCTTCAGCGCGTCCACGAGCTGGTCGTGGTCGTGTATGCGCTGGGCTCCGGAAGCCATCTCCATGCCCATGTAGTCGAGGTCGAACGCGCTGCATACTTCAGGCCGCGAATCCAATGGCCTCGAGTAGAACGCGCGTATAGCAGTCGGCCACTGCTTGATGAAGAACGGCTCGTGCTTGAAGTGCTCGTTCAATATCTTTTCCCCGTCGGGCGGAATGTCCTCGCCCCACTTGAGCTTTAGGTCGCTTCCTGCGAGAATGTCCAAGACTTCATCGTATGAAACGCGCTTGAAAGGCAGCTTCGGGACTTCAAGCTTCCTCTTTAAGGTCTCAAGCTCTAGAGCGCACTCGCTGGTAACCTTCTTCATGATGTGATTGACTACGCCCTCCAGCTCCTCAATGACACCCTCCTCGTCCTTGATGAACGCCTTCTCTATGTCCATCTGGTAGATTTCGTTCAGGTGCCTTGGAGTGTTGTGCGGCTCAGCCCTGAAGACCGGCGTCGTTATGAACACCTTGTCTAGGCCGGTGCACATCATCATCTGCTTGTACAATTGAGGGCTCTGACACAAGAATGCCTCCCTCTCGAAGTAAGTTATCGCGAAAAGGTTGGTTCCGCCCTCGCTCGCAGCTGCGATAATGCTCGGCGGGTTGATTTCAACAAATCCCCTGCCAGTGAAGAACTCGCGGAAAGCCTCCTGAACCTTAGCCCTAATGCGGAATAAAGCGTTGACTTCAGGCTTCCTGACGTCCATGAACCTGTTGTTGAGCCTCGTGTCCAAGTCAGCCTCCACCTTGCCGGTCACGTCAAGCGGAAGCGGCGTCTGCGATACTGCTATTACTTTAACGCTGGTGGGAGAGACCTCAATGCCCTTCGGAGCCTTAGGATTCGACTTGACGACGCCTTCGACCAGTACTGCGGACTCCTTGCTAATCTTAGACAACTCCTCTATGACCTTCTCGCCGGTCACACCCTTCTTGGCGGTAATCTGTATTAGGCCGCCCCGGTCCCTCAGCAGAACGAACTTGAGGCTGCCCAAGTCCCTGATTTCATGAACCCATCCCGCCAGAACTACCGTTTTACCGTCGAAGCCGGGATTAATCTCGCTTGAATAATGGCTCCTCATCTTTAGGTCATATAATAAGTATTGAGTATTTATATCACGACTCACTCGAGGATCAAGTCCACCTTAGCGCCGGTCACCGAGTCAATCATCCTCTCCAAGTCACGCAACGGTATGCGAAGCTTCTTCTCGTCCCTGCGGTCTATCCGAACCCGGTACTTTACCGAGCCGTCCGGCACGAAGACCCGGTTGAATCCGTTCACTTTAGCGGGAGCTATGAAGTCGTAGACCATGTCCTTGAAGTCCCCGACCCCGACGACGCGAATCTGCTTCCCGAGCTTTAAGGATATGTCCTTTATCGTGGAACCGCCCTTGCCGATTATCTTTCCGACATTCTCCCGCTCAGTGAGAACAACAAGATTGTCGCTGGTCTCCACAATCTTCATGAAACTCGCTTCGGCGCCGAGGACTACGTAAAGCATCCTAGACAACTCCACATCAAACTCGCTAATCTTTCCCTCACCAAGCTTCCTCTCGCATGCCGCGCAAAGCAAGCCGGTCTGAGCGCAAAGCTCGCAGATAGGCAGGACCATTTTTATGTTAATTGAATGAGAAGGGGTTCGTTAAAAGCTAGGACTTACTTGACCAGGGTGATTTCTATCGATGAAACCTTGAGAGGGCCCTTCTCACCGGAAACCTCCTCGGTGGAAATCTGGATGTCGTTAAGCCTGGCATCCGGCATGAGACGGTGCCTGACGAACTCGGCCGTGTCAACAGCCCTGCTTATGGAGTTGCCCCTGGCCTTAATCCTGACTTCAGATGCGCCGCTGTTGAACTGCGTTATCACGGCGAAAGCGTATGAGCTTACCGGCTTCTTCCCGATTAGTATGACGTTCTCTTTTTTGATTCCGTCGTCCATTGAACTCACCCGCGAGCAGGCTACTTGTGCCTGAATTCCTCGACTAGAGGGACGAATAGGTAATACTTGCTCTCTCCCTTCAGCTCCTCGACTATCTTGTCCACTATAACGTTCACGGGATCAGGCACGCTCTTGAGCCTGACGCGCATATCCTCGAAGCTCTTGAAAGGCTCGGCATCGCGCTCGTCAAGAATCTCCTGCCTGTGCCTCTTCCCGATCTTAGGCAGAAGCTCGAGCTTGTGCTGCCTGGTGCTGATGGTGCCGGCGGTGTTGAAGAAGCTGACGTACTGCGGTTCGTTCTCGATTACAATCTTCTCGAGGACGTCAGGCAGCTCCGACTTGGCTGTTGGGGTAAGCCACTCGTACTTTATCCTGCGCTCTATGCTTTCCACCTTGTCTCTCGTGGACTCGCCGATGTACACACGGTCGCCAGTGGAAAGCATAACGTCCCTTTTAGGGGAAATCTCTAGAAGCGAGTAGTATTTCTCGCCAACCGCCTGAGCAATCGGCTTACGCTTGTGCGGGGGCACATCAGATTTTCCTCTTGGCAGATAATCCAGTATTCGAGCATTATCGTCTTTCTTCACGTCACATCACCCCCGAAAGGTTTACCTGTACTGGTCAACGAGGTCTATTACCTTCTTGATATCCTCTTCAGTGTACTTGAACCGCTCTTTAGCGAAGATTGCTCGAACGTCATCTGTGGTTCCGGGCATGAGCTCGGTTATTTTCACGACGCGGTCTTGCGTCAGCCCTAGTTCAAGAGAGCCTAATTTTCCTGCGAGCTCCTTTGCATCCTTTACGCTGATCTTGGAGAATTTCATGGCATGCTCCAAAGCCTTCTTCTGCTCGTAGCCCAGCTCCAGCCCGGAGTCAGCGTACTCCTTCTCCTTCCTCTTGAGTATCTCGTTGACTTCCGGCACGGAAATTGGCTTCTCTTCCATCAAGTCCATTTGAATCACTTAAGCTTTACTATGTGCTCCGGGTTGGCAAGGACCTTCTTGATCTTGCCGCCGGTCTTGAATTCTATGTAGTAGGCCCGTCCTTGCTGGCCCACTATCTTTCCTGTGTACCCCATGAACCTTGAGAAGGGTATGGACTGGTAGCTTGGGTCTATGGAGAGTGCTACGGTGTCATTCTCGCTGAAGGTCTGGAGCCTCTTTTTTATCTTGACCTTCCCCCTCTCG
>JAPKXP010000174.1 GCA_026394745.1 Candidatus Altarchaeota archaeon | reverse complement strand
TAGGATTATTATGAAGGTTATGCTGTAGACGACGATGTGGCCGGCTTTCCTGAAGAACGGCAGGTATTTCTCGTCGAAGGTGCTCTTGGTCTTGGGCGCGACCTCCTTCATGTACCAGCTGAAGACGGCGTTAATCAGCCTCGCTGCGGTGTAGGCTACCAGCAATATGCCGAGTATCTTAGCGACTTTTTCCATCTCTGGTGCGTACTGCCAGCTCAGGCTTATCGACATTACTGCGAAATACAGCCCCACGAGGATTATGCCCAAGTACACCGGCTTTTCCAACGCGGCGAGAAACTCGTCGTCTACCGTAGTCTTCGTGAACTTTGTGAACCTGTGAGCGTGGTTCTTTATGAACTCGCGCACGACAAGGCCGATGGCGACTGAGGCGGCGAGAATCAGAAGCGCTAGCGTAATCTCTTCCAAGGCTATCGTGCTCGCCAGACTTTCTACATCCATCTTAGTATCATTAGTGTTATCTTAGTGTTATATATCTATAGTAAATTAATATAAACTCTAGGCTGGATGATTAAGTTGTCACAACAATGGATGAGGGAATAGACTACCTGAAGTTGGGTTTCAAGTGCGGCATAGAGATTCACCAGCAGCTCGATACTCACAAGCTGTTCTGCGAGTGCCCTTCCTTGATACGGGAGGACACACCGGACGTTCGCGTGGAGCGCAGGATGCGCGTCGTCCCAGGCGAGATGGGGGAATTCGACCCTGCTGCGTTGCACGAGTTCTTGAGGAACAGGGTTCTCGTGTACGAGGCTTACGACGACACTACGTGTCTCGTGGAGTTGGACGAGGAGCCGCCGCACGTCGTGAACCGCGAGGCTTTGAAGACTGTTCTGGAGGTTTCTATGCTTCTTTCCGCAAGGCCTGTCGACGAGCTTCAGATAATGCGCAAGACCGTGATAGACGGCAGCAACACTTCCGGATTCCAGAGGACTGTCTTGGTTGCCATGGACGGTTTCATCGAGACTTCCAAAGGCAGGGTCGGGATTCCCACGATATGCCTTGAGGAGGATGCCGCCAGGAAGATTAGCGATGATGGGGGGCGTGTTGTCTACAGGCTGGACCGTCTTGGAATACCTTTGGTGGAGATTGCGACCACGCCGGGCATCAAGGATGCGGAACACGCCAAGGAGGTCGCGGAGAAAATCGGTTCAATCCTGCGGGCTTCCAGGGTGAAGCGTGGTTTGGGTACCATACGCCAGGACCTTAACATCTCCATAAAGGACGGGGAGAGGATTGAGGTTAAGGGCGTTCAGGATTTGCGGCTGATTTCGAAGGTTGTGGAAGGTGAGGTGGCAAGGCAGGTCATGCTTCTTGAAGTTAAGGAAGCGCTTTTGGAGAGGGGCGTTTCTGGAAAGGACTTTGACGTCGAATTGATTGACGTCACTCCTATATTCTCCGGCACGCAGGCTAATGTCGTAAAGAATACTCTTGAAGCGGGAGGCGTCGTTCTTGCGGTAAGGCTGAAGGGACTGGGTGGAATGCTGAAAGGAAAGTTCGGGCCGCAGATTGCGCAGTACGCGAGGGCGAGCTCTAACGTGAAGGGATTATTCCACGGCGACGAGCTTCCGGCGTACGGCGTCTCCGTTAAGGAGGTTGAGTCCGTCAAGTCGCGTCTTTCCGTCTCTGGGAACGACGCGTTCGCGTTGATATCCGGCGAGAGGACTGAAGTGGAGAAGGCGCTGAAGGCTGTTCTCGCAAGATGCAAGACTGCCTTAAAGGGCGTTCCTGAGGAGACTAGGCGCGCTCTCGAGGAAGGCAACACCGAGTACATGAGGCCTCTCCCAGGGAGCTCGAGGATGTATCCTGAGACCGATGAGCCGCTCGTTTCTCTCGGAGAAAGACTTCTTTCGGAAGTTAAGAAGTCTCTTCCTGAGCTTCGTGAAGACAAGGCTAAAAGGTACGTTGAATTGGGTTTGAGCGCCGAGCAGGCTACTCAAATCTCAAAGTCTTCTGAGGCTGGTTTGTTTGAGGAGTTCGTCTCAAAGTATCCTAAGGTCAAGCCTTCAGTCATAGCGACGACTCTCATATCGACTCCGAAGGAGATTAAAAAAAGGTTTAACGCAGACTACAGCAGGCTTAATTCCGGACACTTAAGCCAATTGTTCAGCCTCCTATCCTCCGGGGAGATTACGCGCGACGTATTGCCTGAACTCATGGCTAAGGCCTGCGAGAAGCCGGACGCTAA
>JAPKXP010000049.1 GCA_026394745.1 Candidatus Altarchaeota archaeon | reverse complement strand
TACATGCGCTTCGTCTTCTCGCTCTCGGCGTCTTCAGAGCCGCCTCCGAAGTAAATCTTCTCCGACTCGTCGTACTCGTCAACCAAGGCAGGAAGCATGCTCAAGTTTATGTCCCTCTGCTTCTGCAGGCGCTTGTACATGAAGAACTTTAGGGCTTCAGGCTCGGCAATCGAAAGCCAGTCCGAGAGCGTGATTATATTCCCCCTCGAAGACGAAATCTTCTCGCCGTTCAAAGTAAAGAACTCGTAGACGACCGGATGCGGCGCAGGCCAGTCGAAAACTTTTTCTGAGACAATCTTGCTTGTGTCGTAGCTTCCGCCCACCGTCGCATGCTCCTTCCCGAAAGGCTCGCAAGTCACCTTAAAGTGATGCCATCGGGCAGCCCACTCCACCCTCCAAGGGAGCTTGCCCATCCCCTTCTTGATGTCGCTTACTCCCTCGTGGCCGCACCCCTCAACATCGCCGCCTGCCACAGTAGTGCTCTCGCACACGTACTTTACCTTATCGCCGTCGAAGCTGACGGGCTTCGTCGAAGAGATTCTCCCGCACTTCTCGCAAATCGGATTCCATGGTATGAATTCTTCGAGCGGTGTGGTCCTGAACTGATTCAGTATCTCAGTTATCTCCCCCCTCTTAGCGAGCGCAGTGCGCACCTCAGGAAGCAGCGCGCCGGTCCGGTACAACTCAGTTCCGGAGTAGGCCTTCGGCTTAACGCCGAACTCGGCGAGGTCGTTTAGGAAAGGCTGGACAAAATGCTCGGTGAACGACTTGTGGCAGCCGAACGGGTCAGGAACGTCCTTCACGGGATAGCCGAGAAAATCCTTGACTTTCTCCATGCCGAGAGGAACCTTCCTGAACGGGTCGCTGTCGTCGGCAACCCAAATCAACTCCGCCTCAACGGAACGCTCAGCCAAAACCTTGCGCACGACATCCCCGCGGATGACATCGCTCGCATTGCCTAAGTGAGGCACGCCCGAAATAGAAGTCCCAGTCTCGATAACATGCCTGCGGACGCCACGCCCGACCAGCTCGTCAGCGACCTCATCACTCCAGTGAACTTGCATACTATAATATATCAAAGTGTATATTATTTACTGCTTGTGATGAGTGATATGCGCAACCTTTTTCTTTAAAAAGAAAAACGTTGACGAAAAAGAAAGAACAATAGATGTATTTTAGGTAGTAAATTCTGAATATTATTGCTTGTGATGAGTGATGGGCGAACTGAGATGGTGATGAAGCGAACAACCTCTGAAGCCAACCTTTTCTTTCTCGCGAGAAAGAAAACGTTGACGAAAAGAAAACTAACGGGGTTAAGTGCCACTGAGCGAAAGCGAATGTGGCACATTTGGTCAACCTTTATTAAAGGTTGGCGGACAACCTCTGAAGCAAACTTTAGTCAAACTGAAGGCAAAAGATGTTGAATAAAAACAATTTTTTCCTGCTTTCAACAGCATTCACCACCGGCGCCTGCATAATGGTCCTTGAGCTTGCAGCCTCGCGAGTTCTTGCGCCTTCCTTCGGCGGGAGCATCTACGTTTGGGGTTCCTTGATAGGAGTTATAATGGTCGCTCTTGCTGCAGGATACTACCTCGGCGGCTGGACTGCAGACCGCTCTAGAGGGATGGGAGTCTTATACAAGAACCTTATTTTCGCCTCAGTCCTCGTCTTCTTCATATACGCGGTAGGAGACTACGTGGTCAGGCTCTGCCTGGCAGGCGGACTGATTTACGGCCCGATAGCCGCCACCCTCATATTGTTCACGCTCCCGATGACGATACTTGCGATGACGTCTCCGATGGTGATAAAATACAGCACAGAAGGCATGTCAGAGCTTGGAATCTCGGCTGGAACGGTATATGCCGTATCCACTGCAGGCAGCATATTAGGGACTTTCGCAGGTGCATTCCTCCTGATACCTCTTGCAGGAACCAAGATGACCCTGGCAGTCACGGGCCTGACAATAATGCTGACTGCGCTTTCAGGACTTGCCGTCAGAAAGAATTCGCTTGTTCTCCTAGTGCTGATTCCGCTGCTGGCCTACCCCCAGCCAATCGAGAAGAACGTCATCTACAAGACTGAGTCGGAGTACAACATAATAAAAGTCCTGGACTTCCCGGACTACAGGACGCTGAAGCTGAACTACGACTATGCGACGCAATCCAAGATGATGAAGGATGGCGTGCTTGACGGAGAATACCTCGACTACGTGAATCTGGGCCCGCTGCTGACAAGGACGGACAGGATACTTTGGCTTGGAGCTTCGGTCGGAGACTCGCCGAAACAACTCTCGTTCTTCTACAACGCGACCATAGACGCGGTTGAAATCGACCCTAAAGTCATCGAGATAGGACGGGAGTACTTCAACTTCACGGAAAACGATGAGATAAGGATTCACGCAGCGGACGGCAGGATGTTCCTCAGGAAATCAGGTACGTACGACGTAATCAACGTGGACACGTTCAGCGGTGGATTCGACGTGCCGTTCCACATGGCGACGAAAGAGTTCTTCCAGGAGGCTAGCGACCACATGACAGACGACGGAGTCCTTACGATGAACGTGCTGGCGGTCAAGGACGACGAGCGGGTTTCGGACGCGGTAGCCTACACGATGAAGCAGGTGTTCCCGTCAGTCTACGTCGTGAAGATAAACCAGAACCGGCTGGTCCTTGCATTCAAAAAATGGAAGACGATTGCCGACATAAACGAGTCCCTGACGGCGCACGACCCCAGGCTCGACGATGTCGTGAAGAACACCCTGTCCAACATAGAGGAATTTAAGTCCGACGAAGGCATAATACTTACCGACGACAAGTCAAGGCTCGACGAATTGACTTTCGACATGATGAGGAAACTATATGAAATATGACATCGAACGGTGCATAGAACACATGCTTGAGACCAACCCCATAAGGAAGGTCTTCTGGCACATGGACGAGAGGGTGGAAAACCTTTCTTATGGCATAAAACAGGGCGACGACGCAGTCGTGGTCGGGAAGCTGGTCGTGAACATGGAAGGGCCGTACCCATTGAAGATAGGGCGTAAGACCGGCCTGATACACACGTGCTCCGACATAGTCGTAATGGGGGGAATACCCTTGTTCGCTCTAAACTCGATGCAAGTAGACTCGATAAAGGAGGCTGCTGAAGTCAGCGAAGACATCAAGAAACAGAGCTTAGGCTTGAACGTGCCCATGGTCGGAGGAAACACGCAGATGGAGAACGAGCTACTGCCCTGCGTCTCGTTCACCGTTGTCGGAGAGATCATCGACAAGCCCATTCCGGACGCAGGAGCGAAGACAGGCGACAAGATACTCATGCTCGGCGAGATTGTGGAAGGCACGATAGGCGAGAGAGTCTACCGCGCTAAGACGAAATTCAACACGTTCATGGAGATTCTGGAAAAGAAGGTCAGGGTGAACGCAAGCAAAGACTGCTCGCGCGGAGGATGGTTCGGGAACCTCAGCGAGATAATGGTGAAAAGCAGAAAGGGAATCCAGATAACAGGCATACCCTACCCCGAAGTCTCAAGGTACATGGGGACTTACCTGATAAGCGTGCCGAAGAAGGACGTGCAGCAGGTCGTGGAAATCGCTGCGAAAAACAAGTGTCCTGTAGTCGACGTCGGCACAGTGACGAAGGAAATAGAGATGAAGATAGGCAGCGACGTCGTAGTCGACGAGGAGAAGATGAACAAGCTCATAAGAAGCATGCCGTTCAAGGCGTCCGGCGGTAGGGAGGAATGAGAGTCGTCGGAGTAAGCGGCTCGCACCGCAGGGACGCGAACACCAGGATTATGGTCGAACGAGTTCTCGAGGCCTGCAAGAAGGCCGGACTCGAAACTGAATTGATCACTCTCGCAGACAGGAAAATCGGATACTGCACGAACTGCGACTACTGCAAGACGAACTACGGCTGCAGCATAAAAGACGACGTCTGGAGCATCCTAACAGCGATGGAAAAAGCCGACGCGATAGTAATCGGAAGCCCCACATACTTCGGAGGAATATCAGGGAGGCTGCGCTCGCTTTTCGACAGGACGCTGCCGCTAAGGCGCAACGGGATGAAACTGTCGGCTAAAATCGGGGCAGCTCTTGCGACCGGGGGAAGCAGGAACGGCGGGCAAGAATACGTCATATCAGACATACACCGCTGGATGCTGATACAAGAAATGACCGTCGTCGGAGACAAGACCACAGCCCACTTCGGAGGAATCTGCAATTCAAGAAACCCAGGCGACGTATTGAACGACGAAATAGGACTCAAGACCGTAGACAACACCGCGCAAAGGATAATCGAGACGCTCAAACAGAAGAAGGCTTCTTCCTCTTGTTCAGGGCCGCCCAAAACTTCTCCTTCAAACCATCAGGGTCGCTGACGTCAGTGAAAACGATCTCATAACTCGTGGTGCCAGCCGTATTAAAGCAAATGTCCCCATAATTCAGAAGCCTACCCCAAAGACCCTGCTTAACCAGGATATCCTGAATCTTCTCCAAGTCAGCCTCCCTCGTAGTCCTAGAGATAAAACCATGTGAAATCCTAATCCGCTCTGAAGTAACCTCATAACGCCAAGTATACATCCTAATAACACCAAGCAATATGATAATCAGACCCAAGCCAAGAATCCAGATGGTGAAAACCCCGATAACCCAATACCAAACCAAACTCAAAGGACTCAAACCACCCTTCCAAACCAACTCCTCAGCCATAAAATAATAATCACAGGGAACAAATAAAAGAGCCGGACAATCAATGTCTTGCGTATCCAACCCCAGGATGTTACGTCAACTGCTTTGCCTTTTAGCTTAAATTTTTGTTTGTTCAATTTTAGCGTGTGAGCGGGCGCGTGTATCGACTTAGTTTCTGGAAGGATTACGTGTGGGTATACCTCATTTTGGCCTTAATAGGCTTGGGTACCGCACTATTAGGCCTGTATCTCCCATTCATACCTCTGCCACCCAAGGACGCCGACTCCAGGCTCGGCTTCGCCTGCATCATATTCCCCTTCATATCCCTGCCCATCATTATCGGCGGTTGGCTTATTTTCTGGGTATTCCTCTTTGCATTCGACCAGAAAGTTATATTCACTGACGAATCCGTAGCCCACTATAGGTTTCGCATATTCCTTCCATGGCATACCGAAATCAGAATACCCTTCAAGGACGTTGTTTCAGTAGTACTAAGCACCCACATGAAGAAAAAACTCTTCCCCGAAACCAAGACTATGGGATTCGGAGGACTGGGAGACGGCTCCGAATTTATCATCTACTACACAAGTGAGGGTAAAGTCCTAAACGAGAGCATGCCACGAATACGAAAAAAAGAGTATTACGAAGAAGTACGCAAGCTCGTCGAAGAAGTCAAAACAAAGAATACAAAACCCTAACGCATCTCTTTCTTTGTTAAAGAAAGAAGAAAGGTTTGCCGCCGGAGGGATTTGAACCCTCGACACCTCGGTTTCCGCGCTTTGGAACGCAAG
Source organism: Candidatus Altarchaeota archaeon (assembly GCA_026394745.1). Lineage (GTDB taxonomy): Archaea > Altiarchaeota > Altiarchaeia > IMC4 > SCGC-AAA252-I15 > JAPKXP01. The sequence continues at coordinate 971 of JAPKXP010000049.1, read as the reverse complement.
ACGCTTGCGTTTTTGTGCGCTTCAGCCGAGTGCGCTCCTAGGCTGCGCTACAGCGGCATTGCAATGCTGCGGTTATAGGCGATTGCTTTGCAATCGCATATATCGAATTGCTTTGCAATTCGACATAGCAAGCCATTCGGCTTGCGCCTACAGCAGCTTCGCGTAAGCGAAGGTGCTGCTAGCGAGATGTATATCTCGCGATAGCAGCGGCGTGCGTAATAGATATGATATTCTTAATTAAAGATTTGTAAAAGGAAAAAGGTTCTTCTAGAGGATTTGGACTTTGGTCCCTAATGCCTGTCCGGGTAGGCCTGCCTGGAAGGCTGCTATGACCGCGCCGTTGATTCCGTGGGCTTTCCTTATCTCGCCTGAAAGCTTTTTTCCTGAGGGTGTCGTCCACTCTACTTTCTTACCTACGAATTTTTCAGCGTCCTCCTTGGTTTTGCTGTCTTTAGGCTGGAGCACCATCCTTTTGGTGTCTTGAGTCCTCTTGCCTGATTTGTAGTTTACTATTGTGGCTTCCATTTTGCTTTATTGTGGTGGAGTATATAAAAGTTTCGAGTTTAAATATTGTGTCGGCGGCTATTAAAAGTTTTTATATGAGAAGTCTTAATAGATTCACCTAAATTGAAGGAAGTTCGTTTCCACGGCCGGGGTGGCCAAGGGGCGGTGACTGCCGCTATGATTCTTTCGGTAGCCTGCTTTAAAGACGGGAAGTACACGCAGGCTTTCCCGCGATTCGGCGTTGAGAGGCGTGGAGCTCCGGTGGAGGCGTTCACGAGGATTTCTGATTCGTTCATAAGACGGAAGAGCGCGGTCTACGAGCCCGACTACATCGTCGTCTTGGACTCCACCCTGTTTGGCGCCGTCAACATCATGGACGGCCTCAAGAAGGGCGGCATGGTCATAGTCAACACCAACAAGACGCCTGAGCAGCTTGGTTTAAAGGACTTTAACGTGAAGACGCTGGA
>JAPKXP010000107.1 GCA_026394745.1 Candidatus Altarchaeota archaeon | reverse complement strand
GAGATGGAGAAACAGAAAGGTAATGGCGTAATCAAGGACGACACACTATGTGTCGGCGTTGCGAAGTTGGGGGGGGACGTAGACATAAAGGCAGGTAAAATCAAGGACGTGATGAAGCACGACTTCGGAAAGCCGCCGCACGTAATAGTAATACCAGGTAAACTACACTACATGGAAGAGGAAGCGCTGAAGCAGTACGGCATCTAGCCTCGTCTGATTAAGCGTTCCATTTCCTTCAGGTTCCTTTTGTTGTCGAACGCCTTCACCATCCGCGTTAGCCTCTTACTGCCGACTCCCTTCAGCTTTCTTGCCTGCCGTACCATAGCAGGAACCGCCCGCGCTATGTTGTCTACTATCGTTATGTCGGCTTTCCTTGCGGTTCTGGAGAGGGGGTTTAAGTCTACTACAACAACCTTCTTGCCCATCTTCTTCACTGCCTCAGTCCTGTCGCCGTCTTCCAGAAAGAGGAGGACTACATCAGCCTTCCATAAGGGGTCGTCGACGTTAGCGCGTTCACTCCCTAACCCAGGAATCCGGTGTTTCTTGCTTAATCCGTAAACCTTCTTTACGCCATTCTTCTTTAAGTAGGCTGCTATACGCCGTTCCCTTGCAGGCGTTCTGTAGAACAAGTTAACCTCGATTTTAGCCCAAGTAGCCTTAGAGAGTAAAGCCAACCCTCGGGGAACCATGGCTGCGGCGTTCCCGTTGACCGATATTACGGGGTTTTCAGCTGAAAGAAGGGCTGCCGCGGCCGCCTTCTCCGCTCTCGCAGCTTGCACGCACGTCTTCTCTCCGAGAAGGTAGTCGAAGCACTCGCCGCGTCCGTGCGCAATCAAGCCAGCGTCCGCCACAAGACCCTTGCGGAAGCCGTTCGTGAGCCTGTGCCGTAGGTCCAGCGACCTCTTCCTGGGATGCGAATCCGAGATAAACATGTGCATTTTTATATGGATTCTGCCTTATAATAAGAGGTCAACGGTCATAGCGGAGGGGCAACACCCGATCTCATCCGAACTCGGAAGTTAAGACCTCCAGCGATACAGACTGTACTGCTTAAACGAGCGGGAAACCTGTGACGCTGTTGACCACCCTTCTATTCTCGTGCTTTTTCTTATAGGATCATACTGAAATAAGAGTATACTATCATGGCTTCGGAACATACGGAACATACTAGAGGATATAGGAGAGTAATAAGCAAAATCCTTTCTGGGGAGGTTTCCAGTAGGGGTGAGCTAGACGCGGCGAAGCGTGAGCTCGCTTCCAAGTTGGGTTTAAGCAGTTTCATCCGGAACAGCGATATATTGAAGTGCGCTAAGCCTACTGAACGTAAAAAACTTCTCGCGTTGCTGCAGAAGAAGCCTACGCGGACTGTTTCCGGGGTCGCTGTCGTCGCTGCGATGACTGCGCCGAGCAAGTGCCCGCACGGCAGGTGCAAGTATTGTCCAGGCGGACCGGACATTAACGTACCCCAAAGCTACACCGGGAAGGAGCCTGCGACTAGGAGGGCTATTTCCTACGGCTTCAACCCGTACCTCCAGACGACTTTCCGCTTGAACCAGCTTAAGACTATAGGGCATCCAGTAGACAAGGTAGAACTTATCGTGATGGGCGGCACGTTGACCGCGCAGACGCTCGACTACCAGGACTGGTTCGTGAAAGAGTGCCTGCGCGCGATGAACGATTTTAAGCGGAGCTATGGTTTCATCAAGAAGAGCGGGGAGGAAGCCTTCGTCAAGAGATACAACGAAGGCGAAAAGAAATTCGCGTACAGAGAGGACGTTCAGAAGGCTAACGAGAGGAGTTCCGTCAGGTGTGTTGGCATAACCTTTGAGCCTAGGCCGGACTGGTGCAAGAGAGAGCAGATTGACTTCATGCTCGAGTTCGGCGTGACGAGGGTTGAGATTGGAGTCCAGAACCCAGACGATAATGTGTATAGGAAGGTTGACAGGGGGCACACCGTAAAGGACGTGGTCGAGTCAACGCAGCAGCTGAAGGACTCCGGCCTGAAGGTCGGCTACCACATGATGCCGGGGATACTGGGAAACAGGCCTGAGGAGGACCTGGAGGCGTTCAAAAAGATTTTCACCGACGAGCGGTTCAAGCCGGACATGCTCAAGATTTACCCGTGCATCGTATTGAAGGACACCGAGTACTACGACATGTGGAAGAGGGGTGAGTTCCAGCCGATGACGACAAAGGATGCGGTAGACCTTATCGTTAAAGTGAAGAGGATTATGCCCAAATGGGTTCGGACCATGCGCATAATGCGCGACATACCCTCCAACCTGGTCGAGGCTGGAATAAAGGACAGCAACCTAGGGCAGCTGGTGCAAAACGAGCTCGATAAAAGGGGGATAAGATGCAAGTGTATTAGGTGCAGGGAAGTCGGCAGGTTCCTCGACAATGGCATCCAGCCGAACGTCGGCGACGTGGAACTAGTCAGGACAGAATATAAGGCGAGCGGCGGCAGGGAGGTTTTCCTCTCTTTTGAAGACACAAAGCAGGACATACTCATCGGATTCACGAGACTGCGGATTCATTGGAAGCCCTTCAGGCCAGAAATTAAGGAAGAAACCGCGTTGATTAGGGAGCTTCACGTCTACGGCCCCATGGTCGAGATAGGCGAGAAGCCGGAGTACGAGTGGCAGCACAGAGGCTACGGAGGCGAGCTGATAGCTGAGGCTGAGAGAATCGCCGCCGAAGAGTTCGACTTGAAGAAGATGCTAGTCACAAGCGGGATAGGAGCTAGAGGATACTACAGGAAGCTCGGCTACGGGAACGACGGATTATATGTGGGCAAGAAGTTAGGCTAGAGGAAGGAGAGTACTGCGTTGGCTGCTATCTTCAGCAACGGTATCGCGTTAATCAGGAAGAATACTGCGGTGAGCGCTGTAATCCCGTAGAAAATCCTTTTGACGTTCAATTCGCTGAGGCTCATCGAGTCCACTATCTCCTTGAACATCTTGCTGCCGTCGAACGGAACCAGAGGGAGCAGGTTGACGAGCGCGATGTTCAGGTTGAAGAATATAATCCATCCCATCGCCTCAAGGATGATGTTTACAGGGCCGAGCAAATCAGGGAACCTAAGCTTAGAGACTAACACGCCCATCTGACCTTTAGCGGAGTCGTCAGGATTCGCAGCTAGAGCGAACTGCACAACGCCTCTGCTGGTGTTTAGCTCCACCGCCTGCCCTGGCTTGAAGGACGCGGTCGCGTTCTGGAATAGCGCTAACGAGTCTGTGGACACGTGGTCTATGGAATATATGACGTCGCCCTTGCTCAAGAATTTCTCGGCAGGATACCCTGCGGTTAATCCAATGACTGCGAGGCCGTTCTCCTGAATCAAGACGTAATTTGAGCCGCTGAGCAGGCATAACACCAGCAGTATCGAGAAGACGCCTACGGCAAGGTTTGCAAAGGAGCCCATCGTGTACACCCTCATCCGTTCCACGCTCTTCTTTTTGTTGAGTTCGTCGTCGTCAGGCTCAACGAACGCGCCGAGAGGGAGGGCGCCGAACGAGAGTATGCCTGTGGACTTGAGCTTCACCTTGCTGACTCGCGTTAATATTCCGTGGGCTGCCTCGTGCGAGACTAAAGTTATGATTATTGCGACGAGAGCTGACCACCATGGAATGAATAGGTCAAAGCCGGGGAATCCTACGCCCACCTCCCCACCCCTTGAGGTCGGCAGCATCGGAGATACTCCAGGCAGCGTGGAAGAGCCGGCCAGTATGTCAAGGCTGTGGCTTCCGAGAGCGTATACTAGGAGCGCTGGCATCCCGAAGAACGCTATGAGCATGCTGACGAAAGTGTTGGAGAGTACGATGTATACTGGATAGGCGACGAGGAAGCTTGAGTAAGCGAAGTCGAGGAGTGTGTTTTTCCTGTTGTATAGGAGCGCCGCGAATGCTGTCGACAAAAGTAGCATGGAGTATGCCATGACCACGCCGTAGCCGAGGAACGCCGCTAGCAGGAATCCAATTGCGATGTAAAAAATCTGGCTGTAGTAGAGCGACTTTTTCGAGCCGACCGCGGAAAGGTAGTATGCTCCGATTCCTCCGAGCGACAGGTACACTGAGTAGTCGGCGATGAACTTCCAGAAGCCGGGTTTAATGTGCGATATGCGGTCTATGAGTTTTATGCCGTATTTCGAGCGTATGATGAAGAAGACGCCCAAGAATCTCTCGAACTTGGACTTGTGCAAAGCCAGC
>JAPKXP010000143.1 GCA_026394745.1 Candidatus Altarchaeota archaeon | reverse complement strand
TGGAAGGCTTTTGTCGATTCGCACAATTCTTTCGAGGTTCTAGACTACAACACTTTCACCGACAGGTACGGCGAGTCGGCTGCCATATTCGACCCGATGCGCAACAAGATGGTTTTCCGCGCCGGCCTGCAGGGAGAACAGCTTAATGACGCGGTCCGCGAGGAGGTCACGCACTCCCTCCACTTCTTCCTTAACCCCACGTTGAGGGAGACTGCGGACAGCATGAGGGGGGAGTATAATCAGGTGGAAGCCAAGAGGAAGGAGATTATAAGCTACTTCAACAGGAAGAATCCGTTCACCGAAGGCGTCGTCGAGTATCTGATGGACCGTGAGGCCGCCGAACGCGCGTTAAAGGGCCTTGACGGCATGAGCGAGCGCGATAGGGTGGATTTCCTCAGCGACCCGAAGAATTTCGGCTTGGCTTACATAGGCGCGGTCAGAAGTGACGCGCTCAAGTACGGCGAAGACATAGCAGACGAGACCGTCGCCTTAAAGGTCTTTGAGATGGTTCCGGGCCTGGAGAAGGCCGGCGTCGTGGAGCGGGGCAAACCCGAATCATGGAGCGACCTTGCATTGCGCGCCCAAAGGCACGGTGGCGAAGTAGTCTCATCGATGCTCGACGAGTTCAGCAGTCTGACCGGCGGAAAATTCAAGGACTCAGTCCAGTCCGTGCGGGAAAGCAGAGTATTGGAGACCGAATACTCAACAATCGAAGCCGCCGCGGCGGCAAGGATGGCTGACGCGACAGGCGATATGGAAACTACAGAGAGGTCTCTGATAGGATTCAACATGCCCGGCGGATACACCAAGAGCATGCAGCTTGCGACAATCCGGGCTTTCATCTCACAGAAGGGTGAGTTTATAGCGGACATTGCTACTGCAAAGTCTTCGCAGGAAGGTTCATTGTACAGCCTCGTTACTGCTTTGAGAGACATGCACAGGAGGACTAAGGGCGTCGAGGCGAGAGGCAGGTTCCAGCAGCAGTTTGGAGGAACACAACAGACTACGCCAACGGAGGAGCAGGCTTCAGTCAAACAGGTCGCCGGCTACATGGACAGTATCCTCTTCGGCACAATGGTCGACATAAGTCCGTTCAAGCATTTCTTCCTCGGTTACGACCCAGCAAACCCTGACGATGTGAGAAGATTCGACCAGATATTCTCGGAGGTTCCTCCAGACGAAAGGGCGCGATTCCGCGACGAGTTCATTCCCGGCTTGATTCACAGAGGAAACCACAGGGATAAAATTTTAGAAAAAAAAGACCGCTTTAAAAAAGTAACTGTCGCCGATGCGGCTTCCCTCTACCTGTGGGCTCATGAGGCAGGTTTCGAATATACTGCCGGGGGGGAAGCTCATGGCGTAGCTGGTGAACTAAACAAGACTATACTACGCGGTGTCGCAGGAGCACTACAACAGTCATTCAACTTCGTCAACACCGACGGCTCCACAATGGGTATGGGAGACGTGCAGAAGATGCTGAAAAACCAGTACGGCCTTGAATTCAATTCAATACTCTCTGAAGACTTAGGCTTCATGGCACGCGACTACTCCCACAGGGTTCACGGGCAGTACGTTAAGATTACTCCGAGGATGCCCTCCAAGTGGATTTGGCTTCTTCCAGCTGAGCATAAGGGTATTGACGATCCTGCGACCTCAGACCGGGCTGATGAGGCGATGGCCCAAGCTCACAAGGTTCACGGCGACATACTCATCGAGATGGAAGGCAGGCGAGAACTCGACCTTCCTGCAGGAGCCCCGGCAGACGCGATGCCTACAAGCTCTTACGGGCGCGCTCTCGCCATAGCGTGGCACAAGGGCGCAGACGACGTTGACATACAGAAGGGCGATATATTCGGGAGAGGAAACCCGGACTGGAAGTTCGCACGCTGCGACTTCCTCGCATACGAGTTCCTTGAGGACTTCAGGGACCATCAGGCTCCCACGCCGACCTACGAGAACGAGACTGAATTCCAAAGGCGGGTTGCGGACGACCTATGGAAGAGGATGAACAACCAAGGGCACCTCCACTACCGCGACAAGTTCGTCCAGGACTTCATAGAAGAAGGCCTGCCCACGTTACAGGACGCCACGATGGCGTATGTGAAGAGACGGTGGGGCAAGGACGACGAGGCCGGCCGAGGCTCCAGGATACGCGGCTACGACATGACTATGCGGCAGGCGGGCTACAACGAGACAACCCAAGAGTGGCTGGGCCTTAACGACGTGATAGCCGACGACAGCGAACTCGGGCGGAGACTGCTCGCAAGAGTCAACGCTCAACAGCAGAAGAATCTACGGCACGTGGACGAGATATCACGCTCAGACCTCACTGGAGAAGTAATAGCTGACTCTGGCATGGACGAGGGAGTACTCACCAAGAGCTCGCTTG
>JAPKXP010000087.1 GCA_026394745.1 Candidatus Altarchaeota archaeon | reverse complement strand
TGTTTCGTTCATAATGGGTGCTGTGCCGATAATCGTCGGCGAGCGCATGAAGTCCACACAGCTTTCTGACGGCGTCGTATATGACCGGTATGGTACGTGCGTCCTGAATCAGAGCACTTTCCACCAGATAGTCCACAATGTCATGCCGAACGTTTATTCTACGCGCGGGAACTATTGCGTTCACGTGGACTCGCGCATGCTTTCTGAGTTGCGTAGGAAGTCCGGGCTTACGCAGGAGGCGCTTGCTGAAAGGCTTGGCGTCTCAAAGCAGAGCCTGTATCGCTACGAGGACTCCGGCAGGATGTCGCTTGACGTGTTCCAGCATCTTGTGGACTTTTTCGAGGATGCGGGCTTGATATTACCGACCTTCAGTATGCACGTTGAGCAGCCGATGAGGCAGCCTGAGGACGAGGACGTGCGGTTGAATCAGCTGAAGAGCATTGTCGTAAGCGAGCTTAAGGCGATGGGCTTCGACACTTCCCTAACCAAGGCGCCTTTCGACGTTGTTGCCACGAGGGAAGAGCGCATTTTCACGGTCGTCAGCAATGACTGGAGGCGCCTCAAGCAGAAAATCGACATGCTGGACGAGATTTCAGGCTTGGTTGGAGGGTATAGTTTGTGCATAAGCGAGAGGAGGTTGAGGTCTAGCACCAGGGTTTTGAGTCCTGAGGATTTGCGGGAGGTTAAGACTCCAAAAGACTTCTTCAAGCTGTTGTCTGATTAGTCTAGTCTAGGATGCTGTTGGATTAATCTACTTTCTTCAGCGGCTTCAGCTCGTCGACGTTCAGGCTTAGCTTGAATTTCTCGCCCTGCCGCGTCTTCCTGCGCGCAAGCTCCTTTTCAACCAGCGGCGTCACTATCAGCCGGTATGTGTTCCATTCCGGAGCGAGCTTTGTCTCCAGGCCGCAGTCCTTCGACAGCCTTTGTATGAGGACGTACCTGTCCATGTTTTCCAGCATGTCGGCGACTATGTTCACGTACTCCATCCTGCCTAAGGGCCTGTACTTGCCTTTGATGTAGTCTTCGGCAAGTCGCGTGCCCTTCATGACTATGAGCGGGTACTGTTTCACGGCGTCAATCTCGAGGGCTGAGAGTATCCTTGCGGTCTCCACCATCTCGTCCGGCGACTCGCCTGGCATCCCGCTTATGTTGAAGAATATGACTTTTATGCCTCGCTTGTGGGCTTCCCTGACCACCCGGATGGATTCCGCGAAGCCGTGGCCCCGGTCGATGTCCTTGAGCGTGTGGTAGTGGGGCGTCTGCTGGCCTACTTCAACCCATATCTCATAGCCCTGCTTGACGTAGTCGCCCATCAGGTCGAGGACTTCGTCCGGCAGGCAGTCTGGCCTCGTTCCAATTGAAAGGCCTATCACGTCCTTGTGGTCGAGCGCCGCGTCGTAAATCTTCTTCAAGTCCTTTAGCGGAGCGTAGGTGTTTGTGGCGAAGGCTATGTACACCATCGCCTTGTCGCCGGCGCCCATGCCCTTGTAGTGTTTGACTTGGTGGGTTACCTGCTCTTTCCAGCTCTTGTTTATGACCGTGCGGAAGCTGTCGTAGGTGAACTGCCTTGCGAAGTTGGGGCAGAAGGCGCATCCGTCGTCGGCTATCCTGCCGTCCCAGTTGGGGCACGTGAATCCCGCGTTCAACGGCACCTTGCAGACTTTGTAGCCGTACTTCCTCCTCCAGTATTCGCCGAAGGACGTGTACAGCCAGCCGTCCCGGTACATCTCGTCCACAATCTTTCTGTCTACTAGGTTCATTTCCGTCTCTTTAAGGGTATAATACTAGCATATTGGTAGATAAATATTTCGCTTATATCTTCTCTGTTGCTTAATATAAAATATGTTAGCTTTGCTGGCAATCGTGGTGTCTTTGCTGTTGATGGTGCTTGCGAGCGTCTCAGACATCAAGACTACTGAAGTTCCTGACAGGCTTAGTTACGGATTGATAGGGTTCTTTCTAGTATTGTCGCTGGTTCACTCGGTCTATTCGATGGACTATTCTCACGCCGTCGAGACGATAGTGTTGGGCGTAGCCTACCTTGGCGTGGGCTTGGTCTTTTTCTATCTCGGCCAGTGGGGCGGAGGCGACGTCAAGATTCTTTCCGGAGTGGGCTGTGCCATGGGTTACCTCGATTCCATAGGTTACTTGTGGGGTAACTCCCTGATTCTTCCGTTTTACCTGGCTTATTTCATCAACATGGGTTTGGTGGCGATACCCTACCTCGTAGTCTATACCTTCGTGTGGGGTCTTAGGGAAAAGTCTTTCTTCAGCGAGTTCCTGCGGCAGATGCGCGGCAGGACGTTTTTGATATTGTTCTCGCTTTCCATCGTCCCCTCTATCATCTCCTTTTATGCCGGAGTGAACTCGCTTGCATTAACCTACTTGTTTATTCCTGCGTTCACTGTCTTGTCCGCGTACCTGAAGGTCTCAGAGAGCGTTCTTTTCCGCCGGAAAATCGGCGTCAATGACCTTAAGGCAGGCGACGTTCTCGCCGAAGACCTTGTTGTCGGAGGAGTCAAGGTCATTTCCAAGAGCAACATGGAAGGCTTGACCAAGGAGCAGCTGGAGAAGATTAAGGGCCTTTATGCGGAAGGGAAGATTCCCGGCGAAGTCACGGTCAAGTTCGGCGTGATATTCGTTCCGATATACTTGACCACGTTCCTTTTGACTCTTCTAGTCGGCAATCCTCTGGAACTAGCGCTACACCGCGTGCTATAAGTCAAGCAGGTTTAGCCCGGTCTTCGCGTCGAATTTCCTTTCCAACTTACTGTCTCCGGGGAAAAGGTGTAGTTCGCCTGCAAAAATCCTCATTGACACAAGGTGTCCGCCGACTGTTGAGCCGTCCTCCAGGCTGAAGCAGGCGTGGGCGTGCACTATAATATCGCCGTCTTTTTCGGCGATGTTCCCCATGCATGAAACTATCTCCATCGGCTGGTCCAGCTTTCTTTCGACGTACTTCTTCTCCTTTTGGTCGTAGAACGAGATTACCGCATCCTTTACCGCGCCTATCACCGTAAAGCACCCGGAGCTTATATTCTCCTTCAAGGCAAGATTCTTGATTCCGCCTAACGCCTCCGAATCGTAAGTAAAGGACCCGACATAAAATCCGTCAGTCCTAAAGTGCTTAAACTTCATTTCTAGCAGCAAGTCTCGTCAGAGCGTCGACGACTTTAGGGTCGAATTGCGTCCCCGAATTTCTATCAATCCCCTTCAAGGCGTCTTCCCTGCTCATTCTTTCAGCGTAGTCCCGGTCGCCTCCGTTGCCGGTCATTGCATCGAACGTGTCTGCGACAGCGATAATCCTCGCACCTAACGGAATCTCCTCGCCTTTAACGTTATTCGGGTAACCCTGCCCGTCCCACCTCTCATGGTGTCCTCTAATCAACGGCTTAATCCGTTCAAGCCCAAGCTCGTCTGCAATCTCGGCGCCGAGCACGGTATGCTGCCTCATTATGCCTTGTTCGCCCTCAGTCAGCCTGCCGTTCTTACCCAGTACTTCGTCAGGTATCCTTATCTTACCTATGTCGTGGTATTCCGCAGCCCTGATTACGACATCCTTGTACACGCTGGGAACCCCTAGTTCGCAGCACAGTTTGCCTGCGATTTCGCCAACGAGCCTGGAATGATTGGTCGGCGCAATCCTTATGCAATCCCTGCCATCCTCCTTCGCAGAGTACGTTGCGGCGTCTGCCGAGGAAACAAGCTCCTTCTTGACTCTGGCGTAGTACTCCGGCATCTCGCTCTTTTCACCCACAACTCTCTTCAAGTAGGTCAAGCTGCTTTCCGGATACGTTGACACTCCAATGCTTAGCGTCATCTTGCCTTTAGGCTGGTTTGCGTCCACGTCGACACCGTCGAAAACGAACCTCGTATCCTGCATGCCCTTCCTAAGCCTCTTTGCGAACTCCAGCGCGCCCTTCCTGTCCGTGTCGGGCAGAACCACGAAGAACTCCTCGCCGCCGTACCTGAACGGGACGTCGCTCTGCCTGCATGTGGCGGTTATGACCTCCGCTATCCTCTTGAGCGTTTCATCGCCGACCTGGTGACCTAAAGTGTCGTTCACATTCTTGAATTTGTCAGCGTCAACCATAATCACCGAGATTGGCGTGTGCTCCCTCCAAGCCCTAGCAATCTCCTGGTCCAGCCTTTCCTCAAGATACCTCCTGTTGAACAGGCCGGTAAGCTGGTCCTTCCTAGCCCTCTCCTCAGCCTCCTTCTTTCCGTCGAACTGTTGGTGTGTCTGGACGCGCGACTTGCCGAATACATCCTTCATTCCCCGCATTCCCGCGGCAAGCAGCTCATACTCCCTGACTAAAGCCTCGTGGGTTAACTCCGCCGGGTTTTCAACTGGTGTCGTCGTCCTCTGCGGCGTCGCCCTTAAAGGCCGTTTCTCCTCTATCGCCATTGTTAACTCAATACCCGAATTATTAGAATAAAAACCCCATTCAACCCAGGTTCACGACTACCTTGTCGCCGGAAGAAACGATGCTATCCTTGCTTATCCTCTTGTGGCCGACTTTCAGTGCCACCATCTCCATTCCACGGACTATGACCTTTGAGACGCGACCTATCCTCTTGCCTTCAGGGTTATAGACGTCCTTGCCCTCGTAGTTTCTCATTATCTCCTTTATCGTCTCTATCTCGTCCATGAACATGTAGTCCGTAATCTTTATCCATAGTGCGAAGGCGACTATCCCTATGGTCAAGGTAAGGATGAAGTTCCCGAAGCTGTATCCTTCGTTTACTATGAAGTTGGCGCCTGAGTTGAGTACGTACCTTGTCATGACTATGAAGGCGAGTATTATCAGGTACCTCCTTATGTGTATGTACTTCTTGTTCGCGTAGTCGTCCACAATCCTGCCGAATATGGCGACCAGTATCGTAAGCACTAGGAGGTCCATCGAATAGGAGTTGAGTATGAACACGGATAGGCTGTTGAGCGTGGAGTTCATGTCGCTGAAGGCGAGCGTGCTCTTCTGCAGGTCGCTGTAGCCGTAGCCGGTGCCGACGACGAGTATCATGAACGACACCACGTATATCATGGTGCTTATCCTCTCCACTGACAGGGAGCCGAAGAACTCCGATGCCTTCTCGAAGATGTCCTCCTCAAGCCCGAATCCTTTCGCTATCAGGTAGACTCCGATGACTGCCATGATTATGCTTAACGCCTGTATGCCGCCGAAGGCGAGTAGTATGAGTGCAATACCCGGTATCCCGAAAAGCAGTCTCGCTAGAGTCGGGTCGTCGGTGATTTCCTTCATGAAGTGTATTATCTTGAAGTACGCTTTCTCCAGTTCCTTGCTCTGCCTGACTACAATAGTCTGAACCGACTCTATCTTCACTCTGGACTGTATTATCGGCAGCACCTGCTGGTCGTCGAGGCCGTCGGTGACCACTATGACCGACTCCGGGCTGAATCTCTTGATTACCTCGTCAAGCTGCTCTGCCACAACCCTGTCTGAAATCAAGCCGACGTTGGCGTCTCCAGTCAGCGTAACGACCTCCAGACCCAGCTTCCTTGCTATGTTTAAGGCGCCGAACAAGGCGTTGACGTCGGTGTCCTGCGGGTCTGCGAGAGCCATCTTCTGGGCGACGTCAAGGTTGCTGTCCCAGCCTACGATAGGCCCTTTTATCTTGGTGTTCCGGCCTATGTCGTCGTCCCTGTCTATGCAGAGAACAAGAGTTTTCACATTAAGAACTTGTGTAGCGTTGATTTATATATGAAACTTGTACTGATTTTCTTATTCTGGTTTCTTGTCGCCTTTGAGGCTCCTAGTCCTCGCCTCAATCTCTATGAGCTTCTTCTGCTGGTCTCTGACAATCTCCCTGAAGCTCTCCTCGTCAATCTCCCTCTTGTGGTACTTGGATCTGCTTAGCTCTATCATGGACTCTATCTCAGCCTTCTCTTTCGCGAGCTTGTCCAGGCTCTCAGCGGGCTGCTCGACCGTCGCCGACTCAAGGTGCGTTGACTTGTATTCCTCCTTCTTACCGCGCCTGAATACCATGTCAAATAGTATTACCGCAAGAACTATGAAAGATACTACTACCACAATCCAGAAACCGTATTTTTCAACGACTACGTTGCTGTAGGTTGACTCGGCGTACAGGTCGAAGTTCAATGTGTAGACGCCCCCTTCAATCGTGGCTGAGTTGGTCCTCTGGGTGGGGTTCACGTCCCCAGTCCTCACGTAGATGTCATAGTATTTTCCCGGCTGAACAGGCAGGGAATAGTAACCTTTAGCGTCCGTTTTCACCGATCCCACCGGAGCGCTGTGGTCGTCGCTCTGGTAGACCTCGATGTTAACGTCCTTGTAGGGCGTGCCGGTCTTGCCATCCTTGACGTATCCCTCAATCTTGGCGTTTTCGACTGCTATAGCCTGGGTGCCCATAAAAAACAGTATCGCGAGGGTCAGAAAAATACTCCGGCATTTCATGTCTTTAATCTATTTTATTGGACGTATAAAAAACAGTGCATGGTGTCAAGTTCCCGGCTTAGCGTTTTAAACCGCCTAGTCCTTGACAACCACTACCTTACTTACAGCGTTGACTGCGTCGAATGGGATTATAAGGTTTCCGTCCTTATCCTTGGGATAGGATGACCTAGCTCCAGCCTCCTCCAGAGGCTCGACGACTATGGAAATGAAGTCTCCCGTAGTCTCGTCTATTACTATGTCGTCCAGCCTTCCAAGCTCTTCACCACCTACTGTGATAACCGGTTTACCGCCCAATTGTCTTGCAATAATGTATGTTACCATACACTCACCTTCAGTTTTTAATATAATGTTGATGTTATTGTAATACATCATTATTTAAAGTCTATGTTTAAAAATGCTCCCTGCTGAACTACGGAGTTTGCTCAATAAGCAGCACTATAAGCTTGCCGGAAGGCATTCCGCGGTCAAGGTTTGTCTTTGGACCAAGCGTAGCATACAGGATGTTGGGTTCTGCTACAAGCAGAAGTTCTATGGCATAGAGTGTCACCGTTGCCTGCAGATGACGCCTGCCGTCTCGTGGTGTACGCACCGCTGCATCTTCTGCTGGAGGAATACGGAGTATACGCTCGGCCAGAGTCTTCCTGAGTTTGACGACCCGGACTACATTATCGATGAGTCGATACTGCAGCATCAGAAGCTTCTTTCAGGACTTGGCGGGACGGAGAAGACTAATATGAGGAAGCTTGAAGAGGCTATGAATCCCAGGCACGCTGCGATAAGCCTTTCAGGGGAGCCTACTATTTATCCGCGGCTTGACGACCTTATCGGCTCGTTCCACAGGCGGGGTTTCACAACTTATCTTGTGTCCAACGGCACTTTCCCCGAGAAGCTCGAGTCCCTCGCCAACCTTCCTACTCAGCTGTACGTCTCCCTTGACGCGCCCAGCAGGGAGGTTTACTTGAAGACTGACTTGCCTTTGATCCGCGACGGGTGGGAGCGGATTAACAGGACGCTTGAGTTGTTCCCGTCGCTCGACACGAAGAAGGTCGTTCGATTGACGCTGGTTCGCGACCTGAACGCGACCGACGTTTCCGGCTACGCGAAGTTGATTTCAAAGGCGCAGCCGGATTTTGTCGAAGTGAAATCATTCATGTTCGTTGGCTCAAGCAGGTGCCGCGACCTCTCCCTCGAGAGAATGCTTAAGATGGACGAGATTATGGAATTCAGCAGAAAGCTTGCGGCGGAGCTCGGCTACAAAGTCAAGGACAGTAAGGCTGACAGCAGGGTCGCGTTGATTTCAAAGTGAATTATCCCATGAGTCTTTTGATTTCTGCGTCAAGCTCCATTATCCTTTTTACTGCTGGGTGTTTCATCCCTAGTTTGCTGCCGACGCTTTCGATCGTTTTTTCTATTCCCTCTACCTTGCATTCGCCTACTATGTTGTCCGCGTGGGCTATAATCTTCTCTTCTAGTGTTTCCGGCAGGAAGTCTCTTTCAGGCATGCCCAATTCCTTCGCCTCATACTTTGTTATCACTGCGCCTATGTGCCTCTCGCAGACTCTCGCGTAGTCTGGATAGTCCTTCATTATTTTCGCGCCCTCGATTCCGTGGAGTATCCCGTGCGTCCTACACCTTCCGATGTCGTGCAATAGTGCGGCCGTCTCGACGAATTCGACGTCTACGGGAACGCCTTTCTTGCGGAGCTTG
Organism: Candidatus Altarchaeota archaeon; assembly: GCA_026394745.1. Taxonomy (GTDB): domain Archaea; phylum Altiarchaeota; class Altiarchaeia; order IMC4; family SCGC-AAA252-I15; genus JAPKXP01. Next base: position 4,268 of record JAPKXP010000087.1, on the reverse strand, counting down.
ACGGCCATCTTTTTCGCTTCCCTTGCGACCGTCTTGCAGTGGGTTAAGACGTTCTTTTGGCAGTTGTTTTCCTCTAGAATCTTAAGAGCCTCTCGTCTGCTTATCCTTTCAGGCATTCTTCATTCAGCCTGCTGTAGTAGGCTGTTCAGTCTCGTTATCTCGCCGACTATGTCGTCAACGACTTCAGAGTTGTTATGCTCCACAAAGTTGTTGTTGCATTCGCTGCACTTGAACCTGGAGTCCATGGCCAGCTGGTACGGTACTCTGGCGCACGCGCACTTGAACATCAGGTTTTGCGTTTCGTCGTTCAGCTTGCTTGTCAGGTCGTTTATCTTTGTCGATAAGTAGCCTTTAACGTAGTCGTTTATCTTGTCGTCGCGCCTCTTCCAGAGGTAAGTGTACCATCCGGTGCGCTTGTTCTTGCTGCGGTCGTACTCGACGAGGCCGTTCTCGTGCAGGTCGTTCAGGAGCGTTCTTATGACGGTAGCCTTCACGTCAAGTTCGTCTGCGATGTCTTCGTCGTACTTCGGCTTGTTCAGCTTGTCGATTACTTTAACGTGGTCTTCGCTTAAGCTTTCAATCAGTATGTCTTTAACAAGGTTGTTCTTTCTAGGGGCTGATTTTTTCTTCTTAGAAACCACGAATATAGAATACACAATTCAAGCTTAAATACATCTCTAAGCCAGTATCTTTTTTAAAGCTGGCTAGTACGTGCATGTGACGTTTATCGCGTCAAAGTGCATGAAGTCTCTCCTGTCCTGGCCCTGCTGGGTGTAGCATTCGTAGTTGCCTGGGGCGACGAGTACGTCGCTGCCCAGCATCTCGTGTATTATCGTCAGGTCGTTGTCGGCGTTGTATGTTATGCCTGCGCTGTTTAGAGTGGCTCTGCTGGCTGTTGCAGTGCACGTCCTCCATGTGGTCGTGGTTGACCCTACGCAGTCGCCTGAGGCGCGTATGTTGCAGGAGGCTATGGTGGTTGCGCCCTTCTTCAAGTATATCGGGCTCTGGCATCCGTCTTCTGGAGCGGCGACGAACTTGAAGCTGATGCTGCTGACGCTGCTGGGTATGAATACCCGTATCGTGAACGATGCTACGTTCTGGGGTGTTCCTGCATCCTCTGGACACTGGTTGACTGGGTTCCCGGGGTAGCTTGGGTAGTAGCAGTTTGGTGTAGTGCATCCTGAGGCTATGTCGTCTGAAGTCAGGCCCTTCGGGTTGCCGCCGATAGTGTAAATGCTGCCTATCGGGTAGTTCTGCACCTGGAGCTTGGTTCCTTGCGACGTCGTCTTTACGGCTGAGCACGTTGTCGGCATGGTCGTGGTGGTTACTATCGTGGTGCTCGTGCTTGTTGTCGTCGTTGTGGTGTAGATGTTGACCCAGCCGTCGCTTGTCGCGTTGCTTCTGCCTGCAGTGTCGTTTACGTAGCATCTGATGCTGTAGTTCCCAACAAGTCCCGTGGATGTGAACAGCAGGGCGTTTGAACCTACAACGGCGCTTGTGATGTTCCTCGTTGTGCCGTTTGCGGTAATCCAGTATCTGTCCGGCGGGTTGCTTCCGGCATTTACTACTGCGGTGATTATCGCCGCCTCGCCCTGCAGGACGTTATACTGGTTTGCCACGCAGGACGATATGTAGGGTTTTAGAGTGGTGCTGGTGGAGGTTGTGGTCGATGTAGTGCTCGTTGACGTCGTGCTTGTCGTCGTCGTGGTGACGCATCCCGTCCCCTGCAGGCTCACGCTTATGCTGTACGTCTTCCCCGGGCCGCATAGTCCGGGATAGTAGCTGAAGCAGTCGACCATCGCGTGGTACCTGCCGGCAGGCAGCTGGGCCTTAAAGCAGGTGGCTGGTCCGTCGTATCCTTCGTTCCTGTAGTATGAGTTGCAGAATGGGGTGCATTGCGTCTGGAACATGCACGAGTCGAGCGGACCCCATATCCAGTCCTGGGTCTCCGGGCTTAGCGGAAGCACGTCGGACTGCGGGCAGTAGTTGGGAGTCCAGTTGACGTACAGGTCGTACGATGCTGATCCGCCGAAGTTGAGTACCACCGTGACGTTGCACATCGCGACCGGTACGTCGAAGAAGTGGTAGTTGTAGTCGTCTGCACTGGTGAAGAATCCTGAGCCTGTTCCGCAGGCGTTGCAGTTGTGGCACAGTAGCGTCGAAGTCGTTGTGCTGGTGCTCGCAGTGGTTGACGTACTGCTGGAGGTCGTCACTGAAGTTGAAGTCATCGGTACTCCGGGAATTGTTGTGCTGGTGCTCGACGTCGTGGTCATGTAAGTGCCTCCTATCCAAGATATGTTGAAGGTCACGTTCACGAGGTTTAGAGCGTCCCTTATTTTGAAGTAGAAGAAGTTCTTGTTTAATGGAGAGCTTATGTCGTAAGTAAGGTTGACTTCAGTCTTTGTCGGGGTGCAGACGGAGTTCTCGCACACGAACCGGTCATTGAACTTGTCTTCCCTCATGAACCAAGCTCTTGCAGTCCAGCCGTGGCGCGGGCTGTTCTCCTGGTAGCCTGATATGAACCTGACTGCTCTCGTCTTGTCTCTCGCTTGAATCTCGTTGATGCGCGAAGTTTTTGACTCGTAGATTACGATAGTACTGCTCCCGTTCACTATCTCAAGGCGGTAGCCGACGTGTCCTGGTAGTATCTCCTCCAAGTATTCCTTGCTTAGGTTGCCGGCGACGGACATGTTGCCTGTACTCCACTGGTAGCCTATCTCTTCGAGTATGCCTTTCTTGCTTAAGGTTTCCATTGCGTCTTCCGCGCTGAAGTGTATGCCCTCGAAGCTGAATCCGTACCTGGATTGGGATTGTTGTAGTCTTATGAAACCTGCCATGACGAGCAGTACGACGGTCAGGGCTATGAGCGAGTCCCAAGTTAAGATATAACCCTTCTTCATTTTCACCTTATTGGTCTTGGGCCGGCCAGCTGCACCTTGATGTATCCTATGTCCAGTGTGTCCCAGGCTATGTAGCTCCACTTGCCGCCGAAGGCCTGGTTCTCCTGCGCTATCGCGTAGTAGCAGAAAACGTTTTCCTCGCTCTCTTTAGTCAGCCAGCCGTGCTTGCATTCGTTTAATCTCAGGCACATGTGCGCTTCGGCCTTGTCGAACCATGGAATCTGGTTTGCCTGCGTCCACGGGTCGGTGATGCCGTTGGGATTTAGTGCCTCGATTGTCTTAACCAGTTCGCTGCAGTCGCCGCTTGGCGTCGGCACGCCCTCGCTTACTATAAGTTGTTCCACGCCCTTGTCTGCTTCGGCTGTGGCGTTCAGGTGTATCGTCTCGTTGATTCCGACGAACTTGCCCCCCGTGGTGTTAGTGGCGTTTATCGCAACCGCTATCAGAAGGTCCACGCACTTGCCGTTTTGGCATTTGTCGCAGCCAAGTATGCAAATCTCGAAGGCGTTGTCTGTGTTGCAGTCTTTCCCGCAATCTCCGGATTCGCAGGACTGGCTTGTTAGGTTGCACCAGTGGCATCCTAGGTTACACGACGAGTCGTCGGGGCAGTGCTTCCCGCAGTCTCCTTCTTCGCACTTTCCGCTTGTTCCGTTACACCACATGCACAGGTAGACGCAGTCGTTGTATGTGTCGAACCAGGATGCGTTGCACGGCTTGCCGCAGTTGTCTCTGTCGTTCTCGCAGTATGCCTTTGACACGTTGTAGGTCGTGCTCCATTTACTGAAGCAGTGCCTGCAGGGTATGTTGCACACGGTCTCTCCTGGGACGCACGGCTTCCCGCAGTCGGTGTGCGGTTCCTCGCACCTTCCTGTGGTTACGTTACAGTATGGGCACGGGTTCTGGTCTAGGCTTGAGGGGTCTATGCATTCGCTGTCTTGAGTGCAGTTTCTACCGCAGTATCCTGTGACGTCGCATAAACCGCTCCATCTGCAGTAGCTGCAACCCGGCCAGGTGCACTCGGTATCGTTGATGTATCCTGGGTGTACGCAGCTTAGTGGCGGGCACGTCGTGGTTACCGTGCCTGTCGTGGTGGTCGTCGAGGTCGTGCCAGTGGGCGTTGTAGTTCCGTTGCCCACGTCGTAGCCTTCGACTACGCCGTAGAGCCTTCCTATGCTCTCGTGGTTTTTGCCTGTCAGCATGTTGTAGTATTTTATCTCGACGTCAGCTTCGAAGTAGTTTCCGACGTCGTATTCCTGGCTTAGCGTGGGGGACTGGTCGCAGTAAAACTTCATGGTCTTGCCTTCTCCCACCGAGATGTTGACTACTCCTTCAGGCCCTAGCCTGCAGTAGATCCTGCCTATCGTTATG
>JAPKXP010000028.1 GCA_026394745.1 Candidatus Altarchaeota archaeon | reverse complement strand
GAAAGAGGCTGCGAAACAACTGAACTGCGAGTTCGACCACCTGCAGAAGACGCGCCTGTCCGGGTCCGAAGTCGTAATAACGGAGAAGAAGCTTGACGTCAAGGGCATGGACGTGATAATGCTGGACGACATCATATCCACCGGCGGCACCATAGCGGAGGCTGCAAAGCTGATAAAAAGCTGGAAGCCGGCGTCAGTGAACGTAGGGTGCGTCCACGGGCTGTTCCTTAAAGGCATCGAGATGTTCCAGGGCGCCGCAGACAGAATCGTCGCCACCAACACCCTTGATAATCCGGTGTCGAGGGTGAGCGTCGCAGGCGTCATAGCAAGGCACCTTAAGAGATGAACAAGAAGATTCTGGCACTCCTTCTGCTTTTTGCGATAGTCCTTGCATCAGCCCTCGTCATCCTAAAGGATTCAGGCAAGGCATTAGTCTGCTTTGATGACGGCGTGTGCGTTAAAGCCGAAATCGCAGATACGCCGGAGCAGCGGGCGAAAGGCCTCATGAACCGTGAACGATTAGACGGTGACGAAGGCATGCTATTCATATTCCCTGATGAGGGGATACAGCCGTTCTGGATGAAGAACACGCTAATCCCCCTGGACATGATATGGATAAACTCCAGCATGCAAGTCGTCCACATAGAACACGCAGTACCCTGCGTCAAGGACCCGTGCGCCATATACGATCCCGGCATCAAGGCAAAATACGTCGTGGAAGCTACCTCCAACTACACTCAACTAAACGGAATTCAAACAGGCGACTCCGCTAACATACAGTTTTCTTTAGATAGTCTAATAAATAAGATTATCGGCAAATCATAAGCCTAAAAAATGGACAACAGACTCAAATTCACCGTGTTCATCTCAGGAGCATCAGTAATGATTGTCGAGATACTGGGCAGCAGGATAATAGCGCCATACCACGGAACCTCAACGTACGTGTGGTCCGCGCTGATTGGAGTCGTACTAGCGAGCCTAAGCCTGGGCTACTACTACGGCGGGAGGATGGCCGACCGCGAGCCAACAAACAAAAAGCTGTCTCTCATACTATTGTTCTCCGCGATTCTGGTATCCCTGATACCCCTGCTAAGCGACATAATCCTGCCTCTCACCACGCTGCTCGGAGTCCGAATAGGCTCTATCCTGGCGCCGCTGCTGCTTCTCGCGCTCCCAGGCTTCCTCATGGGCATGGTGACGCCGTACTCGATAAAAATCTCTGCCGAGAAATTGGATAATATCGGCTCCACCTCAGGAGACTTGTACGCATTCTCCACGATAGGGAGCATAGCAGGAACCTTTGCGACAGGATTCGTACTGATACCCTACATGAAATTATCCACAATATTCTTCTGCGTCGCACTAATGCTTCTGGCGGCAAGCATTCTCATGAGGTTCAAGGAGAACAAGCTCGAGCAGAAATTCCTCCTGGCTGCGATAGTCCTCTTCATGCTGTTCCACAGTCCGTTCTACCTCGGAGGCAGGAAGCTCGTGCACATGGAATACTCCCCATACAATCAGATACTGGTGGAAGACGACAACCAAACTAGGTATATGTTCCTCGACGGGAGCGCCATGGGCGCCATAAGACTGGACACTGGATACACTGCATACGAGTACGCCAACTACTTTGAGATTCCCTTCCTGATGAGGCCTGGAATAAAGAACGTTCTGATGGCTGGGGAAGGCACTGGTGTGGGAGCGATACAAATCCAAGCCAACCACCCGGAGGCCAAGTTGACGATATCCGAAATCGACCCGCGAGTGCACGAAGCTGCGAAAAAATACTTCGGGCTGAATGAAGGCCCGAACATACGGATGGAGCTGAACGACGTTCGCATTGTCGCAAGAAGCCAAAGAGAAAAATACGATTACATAATACTTGACGTATTCAGCGGCCGTAACAGCGTGCCCTACCACCTGCTGACCCGGGAGTTTTTCGGAGAACTGGAGAAATCCCTCGGAGACGACGGAATACTCCTGATGAACGTCATATCGTTCGTCGACGGCCCGAAATCGGTGATACTACAGTCGATAGCGAAGACCATGCGGCAGGAATTCAACTTCACGAGATTTTACGCGGTAAACAAGGAGGACAAAATCACAAACGTCATAGTAATAGCGTCCAAAACGCCCATCCCGGAAGACAGCGAACTAATATCGCATGCGGTTGACACAAAATCCGTAAGCCAGACGGAGATAGTGTCTCTGCTCGGCAGGGGCATGGGAGACCCCACGGCAATGGGCGATGGGATCATATTTACCGACGACTACTCGCCTGCAGACCACATGTACATGTCGATGATGTATTAACCTTACCAGCCGTCGGCGCCAATCAGCGGCACGAACATGCATCCTCCATGGTCTTCGGTCGAAATCCCTCCGTCCCGCCTCCTGACCATGATGAGGTCCTGGAAGTATCTCCCGCCTGCTGGAACCAGCATTACGCCTCCTTCGGCAAGCTGTGAAACGAGCTTTTCAGGGATTTTAGGGGAGCCTGCGGTGACGATAATCCTGTCGTACGGCGCGTGCTTTCCTGCAATTTCCGCCAGTATCGCAGCCTGATAGCCTGAGCCGCAGCCGACCTCAAGAATCCTCGAATCCTCCTTGACATCCAACAGTTCGGTCATTATGGCGACCATGTGCGGCGCGCTAATAGTCTGCCCGAAGCCTATCGAAAGCGGCCTGTCTTTGTAGGCGTCGTCAACCATGCCCTCAGGAACAAAACATTCGCGCGGAACCTTTCGGAAAGCACCGGCAACCGCTTCAGTACGCAGGTAGCCGCTAGAGCGTAGACTCCGTATCAGAGCCTCCTTCTGTCGGGACACGTTCACTCTCCTTAGCCTCCTTCATGCGCTTAGCCCTGATCATGGCAAGCACGTCTAAAGTCGATTTGTCGTACATGGAAGAAGAATCATTCTCCTCGGTCTTCCCGCCCTCGTACTCAGTCTTTGCCTTAATCATGTCCTGCACGCTGTGGGAATGCCTTTCATAAGTCTCCTGAACCTTACTCACGTGCTCGCCGAAGCTTGACTCGTGATGCATCTCAAAAGACTTTTTCCTCAAGTCTGAAGCAGTAATCCTAATCTCAGTCGGCTGCCTAAGGCCCGTCGGCGAACCCATCTCATGCCTGCTTGGAATACCAGCCGCGCCCTTCCCGCGTCTAGCGGAATTTCTCAATTCCATGCCGATAGATAATAGAACATTTATATATTAATCCGGCCCAATAACTACAACTACCCTAAAGGCATCTAGGACTCGTAGCTCAGCTTGGTAGAGCGCTCGACTTTTAATCGAGACGTCGAGGGTTCGAACCCCTCCGAGTCCATAATATTACAGGTGTAACATCCTAAGGGTTAAATACCCGAAGTAGCATAAAACATAACGGTAAACAAGCAAAATAGCATTTTGCTGAAATACCTATATTTTTGCAGTTGGTCAGCCTTCCTACAAGGAGGTTGAAAATGAGAAAAGAAATTGTGGAGATAGACATCCACAATCTAGACGTACGCCTGGAGCAGGCGAAAGACCGGATACTGAACGACAAGAAAATATCTGAACGCAACAAGCAGCTGATTTTTGAATACGATGAGTTCTTGAAGCGTAAGATGCTCTTGAAAAACCACAGCGAGAGCAAGCCGCACCGAGACAAAAACTTGAACGTGCTGCGAGCAATAGCCGTTATGCTAGGGAAGAAAGACTTCGACAAAGCAGAACGCAAAGACTTCGAGCAGCTTGTTAATGCGGTGCAAGCCCGGAAGGACTGGGGTGTCTATTGGAAATACTACACCCTCAAGATGGTGAAGACCTTCCACTACTGGGTTAAGAACAAGGACGAGCCGGACGAGACAAAACACACCAAGCCACAAGAAACATACTGGATAAAGCAGACCGAACCGAAGAACCCGCCATTAAACCCAAACACATTACCCACCATCGAAGAGATAAAAGCGATGGCAGACAGCTCAGGCAACAAGCGGGATAAGGCGATGATAAAGACGCTGTGGGAGGGCGGCCTGCGAATAGGGTGTCCAGGGTTTCGGAAGAATGGGAGCGGTGGTTTTGCTCTAGCTGCCTGCCTGATTTTAAGCTGTTGGAGGTGTCGAATGGCTGAAAAACCCGTATTCCCCCTCTTTAGGGATGGTATAACCAGCAACGTTTACGGAGGTACTAAGCTAAAACCTGTATCTAACCCTCTTACAACCCCATTAAGCACCCAGCGCGCTGATGACTTGGTTGCAGCTGGAGGCATACTGAACACG
>JAPKXP010000057.1 GCA_026394745.1 Candidatus Altarchaeota archaeon | reverse complement strand
GATTCTACTGCTCTTCCTGTTTATTTTTATTATCTCATTCACTAGAGTATTGATACTATTGAGCTAGATTAACGTCTTGTTCTATAGTAGCCAGCGCGAGACTGGTTCGTCGTTAGATTATTTTGATTCAAGATGAAGTTTAGGGGAAACAAGCCGTTCAAGCCTAAGAGGAGTAATCCGGGGGGGAACGCCAGGAGGCAGCTGCTGGACATGGGCAGGGAGAAGTACTTCCGTTTCGACCTGGACGACATGCTCGTTGACTTCAAGATTGACGAGAACAAGAACACGATAGCAGCTACGATACTCAACAAGATGACCTCGCAGTCGATGGACGACGCCTTGGAGTACATAAGCAGGATAAAGGATAGTGGGGCGCTGGACGACGAGAAGGAGGGGCGTCTTCGAGGCCTTCTGATAAGATATTCAAGGTGGCGTTAATACTGATTCATCCCTCGAACCGGACTATGTACTGCTCATGCCCGTCTGACAGTTTGGAGACTTCGACTATCGCACGACCGTAGTATCTTTTGAAAAAAGCCTGCATGTCCTCGGGCCCCATTATTGATGCGTTAATCGGGCCGCTTTCGTCGAAGTGCAGCGTGAACGAGGAGCCTTCCGCGGTTATGTGGACTATCTTCTGCTTGAACTCGAGCTGCAGCATCCGTATGAGAGACCTCTCGCTTATCACCACGCCGGCAAGTTCACCCAGATAGTCCTTTCCGCACTCTTTCTTGCTGAATAAGCCCATCTTAAAACCCAACTAGATTTTCAGTATCCTTAATGCCAGGTGCGCTGCGTTCTCCGCGTTGTCTATTCCGACTGCTGCGACAGGAACCCCTTTAGGCATTTGTGCTATGGAGAGCAGCGCGTCCAGGCCTCCGAGTTTAGAGCTCACGGGTACGCCGATGACCGGCTTCTTGGTTTTGGAGGCGACGACTCCGGGCAGTGCTGCGCTTAGGCCTGCGATGCAGATGAATACTTTGGCTTTCGAGTCTTTCAGTATCTTGTCCAGGCGGTCCGGCTCACGGTGGACGCTACAGTATTCAATCGAGTATGATGCTTTATTCTCCTTTAGGACGTCTTCCGCCTTCCGGACTACCGCGTCGTCTGACTTGCTACCGGCGATTATTAAGACATCGACCATAAATATTATATAGTATTCAATACTTTAAAGATGGAGCAGGTCAAGGTCATGCTTTTGGGCATGGGAAGGATGGGCAGGCAGATTGCCCGGAGGATGGCTGACGAGGACGACTTGCGGGTCGTTTCCGCGGTGGCTGCTTTAGGCAGCAACGAGATTGGGAAGGACGTGGGCTTGCTTGCCGGAGTCGGCAACTTTAACGTGGTCGTGAGTTCTGCTGACGACATTGAGGACGTGCTGAAGAAGTCCAAGCCTGATGTCGCCGTCGACTTCACTAGCGCTGGCGCTTGCGTGAAGAACGCCGCGGTGGTTGCGAGGCATGGAGTGGACTTGGTGGTCGGGACTACCGGGTTTTCCGAGCAGCAGATGAGTGAGCTTACGGATGTTGTGAAGAGCTCGAAGATTGGCGCAGTAGTCAGCCCTAACATGAGCGTCGGCGTTAACGTGTACTGGCATGTGTTAAGGCAGGCTGCGAAGATGCTTAAGGGTTATGACGTGGAGATTGTGGAGGCTCATCACAGGTTCAAGAAGGATGCTCCGTCCGGGACTGCCTTGAAGACTGCCGAGGTCATTGCCGAGGCGCTTGGCAGGGACTTGAGGGAGTGCGGGGTCTACGGGAGGAAGGGCGATTGCCTGCGCGGCGAGGGCGATATTGGAATTCATGCGGTAAGGGCCGGTGATATTGTCGGCGAGCATACGGTCTATTTCGGCACGGTCGGGGAGCATTTGGAGTTCAAGCATGTGGCGCATTCGAGGGATGCTTTCGTGAACGGGGTTTTGAAGGCTGTAAGGTTCGTGAGGGGTAAGGAAGGATTTTACGGGATGGATGATGTTTTGGGTTTAAAGTAGGCATGGATCCGTTTTTATCGATTCGACCTTGATTAACAATTTTATCGGCGTTGTAGCATTTCTTGGATTGGTCTTTTCGTTTATTGGCGTCATGTTCAAGGCGTTCATGCTGTCTGAAGCCATTTTGTTAAAGGGTAAGTACGATAAGGTAAAGCGCAAGAATCATGCCTTAAGCACCATAGTGTTTTTCTTGTTCATTATGGTACCGTCTACCATGCTTTCTTTTTTGGCGAGTGCCGTGAATCCTCCATTTTCCAGTAGTGAGGAGTATTGGTTTTATATGTTGCCGAGGATTTTAGTAGTCGGGTTTGTGCTTTTCCTGTTGTTCCTGGTTTTTATGTTTACAATCAAGGATGAGCGGGGGATATTTACTCAATAATGAGTAATAACCTGTTTTTGAGTATTTAAGTCCTTAAGCGCAATACTAAACTCGATGATACAAGCCACACTCATACAAATAGACAACTACGGACCCTGGACGACACACCCACAGCCGCGCAGGGAAGCGGAACTACAGATACTGCAAGCCAACATATACGCCGAACTGCAAAAACTATTCTCCGAAAAGAAGGCGCTATTGTTCCCGATGCGCTGCGACAACATGCTAGCGGTAACAAACGGACTCACCGAAGAAGACCACAAGAACATAATAAAATCATTCAACGGCAAACACCCGGTCACGATAAGCATGGCAGTCGCGACAGCAGAAACGCCGCTCGAAGCCCAGAAGAGAGCCACTGAAGAGCTAGTCAAGGAAGGCGGCGCGAAACACAGCCATCGCAAGGGAGTCCTAAAGTTCACGGAAGGGACTAAAGACAAAGTCCGGATAGCGCACATAGACATAAACAGCATAACGCAACACACCGACAAGGACGTCTACGAGTCATACGCAAAAGTGATAGGGACTCAAAACGAGCTGATGACCCACCTCGCAGGAGAGAACGCGCTATTGTTCTTCATGGGAGGTGACAACTTCATCTCGGTCTGCAACGGCCTAACCAAAGAAAAGCTGGAGACC
>JAPKXP010000136.1 GCA_026394745.1 Candidatus Altarchaeota archaeon | reverse complement strand
CGTGGCTGAATTCCATGGAGCTTAGGTCTGATTCCACTTCTATTCTCAATAGCTTGCAGTGTTTGTTGGATTCCAGGGCTTCCCGTATCCTTGAATTCACTTCGGCGGGGTCCTTAGATTCAATCCTTAGTTTCACGTTCTTCATCGGAGCGGCCGTTACGCTGATGAATGACGGATTACGAAGGTCGTCCTTGAATACGGCTATTCCAGTCGGGTTTTCGGCTTCGTTGAAGCTGATTCGCTCCGTCGAGCCGACGTAGTATGCCGGCGTGATGTCGTCTAGCTCTTTAATCCGCTGGCGCTTGTGGCCGTGGCCGAGGAGTATCAGGTCGTATTTTGGGGCGACGTCGCGAAGAGTCCTTACTGAAATCTCGTGGGGCGAAAGGTATCCTTCCACTGCCTGGTGCAGGCAGAGCACATTTACTTCACCGTCAAGTTTTTCGCCGCTTACCTTGTACAGCGTTTCCTCGGCCCGCTCCCTGCTTCTCATGAATTCGAAGCCGTGGAATCCGATTTTCTTGCCGGAGGCGTCAAGGATAACGTGGGGGTTTTCGGTGCTGAGCACGTGTATGTTTTCGTGTATGTCGCTGTATATGGGGGTGTAGGTGGTGCTCAGGTGACCTTCAATCTCGTGGTTTCCTATGCACATCACGACCTGTTTTTTTGAGGCTATTTCAAGAAGCTTCTTCACGACAGACCTGAGGGTCACGGGGTCCGGCCGCGAGTGGTGTACTATGTCGCCGAGAAAGACTATGACGTCGGGGTTCATGGCGAGCGCCTTCTCAACGCCGTCGTTGAACGCGTTCAGGAAGTCAAAGAGCCTTTGGGTCTTGAACCTGTGCCTGTAGCCCAGGTGGCAGTCGCTGATGCAGGCGATGGAAACCATTGTATAATAATAGTCCCAGTTCATGTTATTATAGGATGTTTGATTTACCGTACGTGCCGACTGCAAAGGAGCTGATTGACGTTGCGTTCCGGCAGGGCAGGAAGATAGCCAGGAACGTGAGAGGCCAGAAGACGAAGAATAAGGAGCTGAAGCTTCTTGCGAGCGAGAGCAGGAGGGTTAACATAGTCGGCAGGGATTTGGAGGGGCGCCTTGAGTCGATTGTCGAGAAGTTTCCGAGCTATGAGCAGCTTCCTGAGTTCTACCAGCGGCTTTTGGACTTGGAGATTGACAAGGACAGGTACAAGAAGAGCCTTGGTGCGGTGAACTGGTGCTACAAGAAGATTAGGGATTTTAGGGAGCGTTGCATCGGCGAGATGAGGAGCAGGCGGGATAAGGAGCTTAGCAAGCGCTTCCTTGGCAGGGTCTCCTCGATTATCGAGAGGATTTCAGGCGATTTGGACACTTTGATTGATATTAAGATGACCTTGCTTTCCTTTCCGGTCATAAAGGAGGAGCCGACTTTGGTTGTGGCTGGTTACCCTAACGCCGGGAAGAGCACTTTCGTCAGTAGTCTCACTGGGAGCAACATCAAGGTCGCGGCTTATCCGTTCACGACGCAGAGCATAATGATTGGGAAGGTGAAGGTGCGTTACTTCCAGTATCAGATTATAGACAGCCCGGGTTTGTTGGACAGGCCGATGGACAGGAGGAACATTGTTGAGAAGGAGGCTGTGTTGGCTTTGAAGTATCTTGCGAATGTCATATTGTTTTTGGTTGACCCTACGGGCGACATTGATAAGCAGGTTAGTCTTTTGAGCGAGGTTAAGGAGTTGTTTAAAACGCGGATTGTTGTTGGGGTGAATAAGGTTGATGTTGCCGACCCGGGTGTGGTTAGCGGTTTGGTTGAGCGGCTTTCGGGGGATTATGAGGTTTGTACGCTTTCTGCGAACTCTAAGGAGGATTGTTTGGTTATGCTCAAGAGGTGTTTTGA
>JAPKXP010000125.1 GCA_026394745.1 Candidatus Altarchaeota archaeon | reverse complement strand
GATTTATCACCTCGTCTGCAACATTAATGTTCTTGTAGGCCCTGCTCAGGACGGCCGCCTCAGAAACAAGCTCGACAACCCTCTCCCTCGCGAGATGGTTGTCAAAGTCCGTGAATTCAGGAGCCCTAAGGTTCATGCCCGTCCTGCCTGACGACAGTAGGCTGGTCTTCAGCTGGGCTACTTCGTTGCCCTTGAACTTAGACAGGTCTTCCTTGCATTTCCTTATGAACTCCCTCTGCGACTGGTCGGCGCCCGCGGGCGCTTCCACAGCAAGCAAGTCGGCCTTAATCTGGTCCAGTTCCTGGCCGCTGATGACGGCCTCGGCGTAGGCTATCCTGTCGTGAATGAATATGTCCCTGCCGGAAGGCAGACCGTAGCCGACCTTGTGTAGCTCGTGCATGGCCCTTAAAGCCGCGCCAGCGGAGACTACGAGCGCGAAATTTCCGGGATTGCTCTTGCTTCCAAGCTCTTCAAGGCATCCGGTAACACAGTTTTCGACGGGGATACCACGGCCGTACTGCATTGCCCTCTTCAAGTGAGGCTGCTTCTTGGCTTCCGCGGCCTCGATTTGCGCGGGAAGCGGGGTAATGCACTTAATCTCGTGCGGTTCCTGTCCAGGAGGCTTCTGCTGGTCACCTGCTAGTGCCATGTAATATACCAGACAGTACCCGCATAAAAAGACTTTTTACCCTGACGGACCATATCTTCTTCATGGCGCAGAGGAAGCCGGATTGGCTGAAGGTCAGGATTCCGTCGGGAGCGGAGTTCGCGGGCGTGTCCAAGGCGATAAAGTCCAGAGGGCTTCACACCGTGTGCGAGGAGGCCAGGTGCCCTAACAAGGCAGAGTGCTGGGAATGTGGCACAGCGACGTTCATGATACTAGGCGACGTGTGCACAAGGAATTGCAGGTTCTGCGCCGTCAAGACGGGAAGGGAGGGTGTGGAAGTAGACCACGGGGAGCCGGAGCGCCTTGCTGAAGCGGTGCGTGAGCTTGAGCTAGAATACGTTGTTCTCACGTCAGTAGACCGAGACGACCTGCCTGACCGCGGGTCAAAGCATTTTGCCGAATGCGTGAAAGCTGTCAAGAAAGCCAAACCCAAAGTGAAGGTCGAAGTTTTGATACCAGACTACTCAGAAAGCGAACTCAAAACAGTAATCGGCGCCGGCCCGGACGTCGTCGCCCACAACATTGAAGTGGTAAAAAGGCTTCAGTCGAAGGTCAGGGATGCGAGAGCAGGCTATGTAAAGTCGCTTAGGACGCTCAAGGAAGCGAAAAAGCAGGACAATAGAACAAAGTCGAGCATAATGCTCGGCCTGGGCGAGACGGAAGACGAGGTCCTGGAGGCTATGGACGACCTTCGGGACGTAGGCTGCGACATACTAGTGATAGGCCAATACCTGCAGCCGACCCTAAAACAGATTCCAGTCGTAGAGTACATACACCCAGACCAGTTCAAGGAATACCGCACCCGCGCCCTAAAAAAAGGCTTTAGAGAAGTCGTTTCAAGCCCTCTCGCAAGAACCAGCTACCGCGCAAAGGAAGCTTTCGCGTGAAAATTCATTTTTAAAGTAATAACCACTATTACTATGTATATCCTGGACGATATGCGAGTCTAATTCTACGAAAGTGGGATTATGGCGCGGTATTTCTGGGAATAAACAAAGAGGTATATATAATATGGATTTCGGAGGAAAAGGAAGGAGGGACTTCGGCCCAAGGGAAATGCACGACATCACGTGCAGCGACTGCGGACAGCCGGCACAGGTGCCCTTCAAGCCAACGGATGGCAAGCCTGTATATTGCAGGGACTGCTACATGAAGCACAAGCCTAAACGCTTCTAAGTTTCTTAGACTGCAGGGACTAGTGTTTTGATTTAATTTCTTTTTCTTATTACTTTCATCGACCATTACTTAAGGCCATGGATTGTTCTTTCACCCACAAGGTGGCTGGGGGCAAGCTCTTGAAGGTCAAAGTAGCCCTTGAGGGCGGCGTGATAAAGACGGTTAGAATCCACGGGGACTTTTTCGCGCATCCTGAGGACTGCATTGAAAGGCTGGAGTCGAGTATTTCCGGAATCAGGCTGGACGAGCTGGAATACGCGGTCAGGGACTTTTTCAGGGTTAATGAGGCAAGGCTGTACGGCATAGGACCAGAAGACATAATTTACGCAGTCAAGGAGGCTGTGAAATGAACTTCAGGCTTCTTGAGACCGGATTCGACAGGGCTTGCGTGAACATGGGGATAGACGAATCAATACTAAAGCACGTCTCTGAAGGCAGTAGTCAGCCCACAGTAAGGCTCTACGGCTGGAAGCCGCCGGCGGTCTCGATAGGATACTTCCAAGGCCTTGAGGAGGAGGTTGACCTGGAGGCCTGCAGGAGTCTTGGAGTCGACTACGTGCGCAGGATTACCGGCGGAGGGGCGGTATACCACGACATGGAACTCACGTACAGCTTCATCGCAAGGGAGGATTACGTGCCTAAGGACATGTTAGAGTCGTATAAGATGGTTTGCGGCGGGCTCGTCGCGGGCTTAGGAATACTAGGAATAGAGGCCGAATTCGCACCGCTGAACGACATCGTCACCGGAGGCAGGAAAATCTCCGGAAACGCGCAGACCCGGAGGATGGGCTGCGTGCTCCAGCACGGAACGATACTCCTTGACGTGGACGTGGAGAGGATGTTTGCGCTCCTTAAGGTACCATCCGAGAAGATGAGGGACAAGCTCGTGAAGAACGTGAAGGACAGGGTTACGAGCGTCAACGGAGTCCTGGGTAGGGAAATACGCTTTGAGGAAGCTTCCCAGGCATTCGCGACGGGCTTCTCCAAGTCACTTGGAATAAAGCTCTCGAAAGGCATTTTGTCTGAAAGCGAGCTCGATTTGGCATATAAAATAGCTGAAGAAAAATATAATAGCAGAGATTGGAACTTCAAAAGGTAGAATGCACGACGCAATTGTCATCGGCGGGGGTCCGGGCGGCTATTCAGCAGCGCTCCGGGTTGCACAGCTCGGAGGCAAAGTACTGCTCATAGAAAAGTCCGAGCTCGGCGGAGTATGCACTAACAAAGGGTGCATACCAACGAAAGCCCTCATAGCTTCAGCCGAAGTATTCGACAAGGTAAAGAATTCTGAATGGTATGGAGTAAAGTCAGGCAGTGCGGAAGTCGACTACAAGACGGTCGCGGAAAGGAGGGATAGGATTGTCGCCACCTCGCGCAAGGGCGTCGAACTGATTCTGAAGAAAGCAGGCGTCGAGGTCGTGAAAGGAGCCGCGAAACTTAAGTCGAAAGACACAGTCGAAGTCGAAGGCCGCGAAATCAATGCTAAAAACATAATCATCGCCACCGGCTCGGAACCTAAAAAAATCCTTGGGCTTGAGCCGGACGGGAAATTCATACTGTCGAGCGACGACGTCGTCAAGCTGAGTGAACTCCCGAAGAGCGTCCTAGTGGTAGGCGGCGGAATCATAGGAGTCGAATACGCATCACTATTCCAAAAGCTAGGCTGCAGCGTCGTATTGGTCGAGCTTATGGACCGCCTCTTGCCCAACGAAGACGAGGACATTTCAACCGAACTGCAGAAGATTCTCGGCAAAGGCATTGAAATAAACTTGAAATCGAAGGTGGAATCAGTAGACAGGAACAGCGGGACGGTGAACGTGTCAACACCAGGCGATGTAAAGTCGTACAAAGTAGACGCAGTTCTAGTTTCCGTCGGAAGGACCCCCCTCTTCCCTGAAGGACTGGACAAGGCTGGAATCAAATGCGATAAGGCGGGCGTAAAGACCGACGAACGAATGCGCACAAGCGCAAATGGAGTCTACGCGGTCGGCGACGTCACAGGAAAACACCAGCTCGCACACGTCGCTGCAGCAGAGGGAGTGGTCGCGGCTGAAAACTGCATGGGCAAAAACGCCAAGATGAGCTACGAATGCGTCCCATGGGGCATATTCAACATCCCGGAGATAGGGAGGGTCGGCCTCACGGAAGCCGAGGCAAGAGGCAGGAACGGCACGGCAAAAGTCGGGAAGGCACTATACGCCGCAAACGGCAAGGCAAACTGCATCGGCGAACGCGAGGGGCTATGCAAGGTAGTCTGCACGAAGGACAATACGATAGTCGGCGTCCACATCATAGGAGCGCACGCCTCAGACCTTATAGCCGAAGCAGCCTTGGCGGTGAAAAAGAGGATGAATGCAAGCGAGGTTGCGCAAACCATCCACTCGCACCCCACGCTGCCTGAAATATTCAAGGAAGCATGCGAGAACGCGCTTCAGTCCTCGTAATTGCCCCAGATTTTGCCAGAACTCGCGCGAACGACGCCACCGGTCCTGGAATCGTTGTACAATACGATAAAAGAGACCTCAAACCTCTTCCCGCCCTGGAAGCTCTGCAGCCCGTTCATGGAAATCTTCTGTATGTTATCGGGTCTTATCGTGAATACGCAACCTACTGGAGCGCACGCGTCGCCTGGGTCGCAAGTGCAGCGCCTGTTCCCCATGGACACGTTATAATAAATTACCGTAACGTTAGCGCCAACCTTGTTAATCAGCGAAAGCTCCAGAATCCCGTTCTGGTGCATTATGAAATCCTTAGGCTCAACACCCCAAAAGCCGAAACTCCCGGGCGTCACAGTCTCGCCTATGCTGAAGAAACCCCACTGCCAAACAAGAACCAAAACGACGATTATTATGACAAGAGCCCACCCGTAAGTCATCAAAAACTCGAGGGAACTTTGGCCTGCGGCACGCTTTCTTTCCATCTTAAAACCTGTTTATTGATTGGAATGGAGAGTATTAAATCTATTGCCTGAAAGATTTTATCATCTCGACCTGCTTCCCATATTCCTCGATTTCAGGATTCAATTGAACCGCCTTCTGGGCGCAAGATAGAGCCTCGTCATACTTGCCCTGCAGGGCTAGAACACACCCCTTGCCAGACCAGCTCAAGTCAGCAACGGGGTTTAATTTAAGCGCGGTGTCGTAGGCTTCCAGAGAATCGTCGAAGCGGTTCGACAACGCGAGAATCCTAGCTCCAAGCTCCCAGATCCGGTAGTCCTCAGGATTCAATCCCACCGCAGAGTCTACGCACTCCAGAGCCTCGTCAAACCGTTGCATCTCCATGAGACACTCCGCCTTCCGGTACCATGGCAGATACGCATTAGGATTGATGTTGATGGCCTTATTGTAGTCGGCGAGCGCGTCGTCGAAACTGCCGAGCTGGTATAGGAAGTAGCCGCGTATCTGGTACAAACGCCTTTCGCCTGGACTGATTTTCTCAGCCTGACGCAAAAGATCAATGGCCTTGTCTAGTTCACCTGAACCGCCGTTC
>JAPKXP010000126.1 GCA_026394745.1 Candidatus Altarchaeota archaeon | reverse complement strand
AAGAAGGCTCGCGTGGTCGTTATGGCGCACCAAGGCCGCGCAGGAGAGTCCGAGTTCACGACCCTTGAAAAGCACGCCGAGCGTATGAGCGAAGTCTACGACGTCGAAGTCAAGTACGTGGACGACATATTCGGCACCTACGCCCGGAACAGCATAAAGAACATGCGCGACGGGGAAGTCCTGCTGCTGGAGAACGTAAGATTCTACTCCGAGGAGGAGTTGGAGAGGCCAGCCGACGTCCAGGCCACGACGTACATAGTCAAGAAGCTCGCGCCTCTGGCCGACGTGTTCGTGAACGACGCCTTCGGCACGGCACACCGCGCCCAGCCGACTACGGTAGGCTTCACCCACGTATTGCCGTCCGTCGCGGGCAGGGTCATGGAAAAGGAGATCCGCGCCTTGACCAGCGTCATGAAGAAGCCTAAGAAGCCGCTCGTATTCGTCCTGGGCGGGGCTAAAGTCAAGGACTCCCTAAACATCATAAACAAGGTCCTGGAGAACGACGTCCAGTACATACTCACAGGCGGCGTCCTCGCCAACGTATTCCTGGCTGCTAAAGACTACCGCCTCGGCGAGCCTACGATAGAATTCATCCGCGGCAAGAAGTTCATAGACCAAATCGAGGTCGCAAAGAAGATTCTCGAGAAGAACGAGAGCAAGATTATTCTGCCCGTCGACGTCGCCCTAGACAAGGGAGACGAGCGCATTGAAATCCCGGTGAGTGAGCTTCCGCAGGACTACAAGATAGTCGACGTCGGAAGGGAAACCGTCAAAAAGTACGCCGAAATAATACGGAACGCAGGAACGGTGTTCGCCAACGGAGCCCTCGGAATCTACGAGAGCAAGAAGTTCGCATACGGGACCGAGGAAGTAATCAAGCTCGTTGCTGAGTGCAAGGGCTTCAGTGTCATAGGCGGCGGAGACACGGTCGCCGCGGCAAGAAACCTCGACCTCGAAGACAAGATAACGCACGTCTCCACCGGAGGCAAGGCGTCGATAGACTTCCTCGCAGGACAGAAGCTTCCGGCAATCGAAGCCCTAAAACTGTCAGCTCAAAGAGGCAAGTAATAGCGAATTGCCTAATAAAAAAGTCAATTATTTAGGCAATTCGCTAACATACGATTGGATTTACTTTTCAAAAGTTCAAAAATTTAACCAATCGCATATAAGCTTTCTAGTACTCGTGCTCGAAGGCGACAATCTCCTTGAGCATCGAGTATCTTTCCCTTACTTTTTCCTTGCTTATCTTCTTCAAGCCTTCTATGCTGAAGTCTTCCACGACGTAGGATGCTATGACGCTTCCGTAGACCATCGCCTTCTTCACGTTCGCGTCTTTCATGTCCTTGGTCGCGGCGAGGTATCCCATGGTGCCGCCGGCGAAGCTATCTCCCGCGCCAGTAGGGTCCTTCAGGTTCTCCAGCGGGAAGGCGGGCGTCGTGAAGAAGCAGTTGTCTGAGAAGTACAGCGCCCCGTGCTCGCCCTTTTTGATTATCACCCTGTCGGCGGTATCGAGGAGCTCCCTCCCCGCCTTGATGAGGTTGGGCGTATCGCAGTACTGCCTGGCCTCTCCTTCGTTGATTATTATCATGTCGCACTCTCTAAAGACTTCCCCGACCTTCTCCTTCTTGTTTTGTATCCAGAAGTTCATGGTGTCGCATACGCTGTACTTCGGCTTAACCTCATCTAGCACATCAAGCTGTATCTCCGGGTCGGTGTTCGCTAGGAACAGGAAATCGCACTTCCTATAGTCCTTTGGAATCTTCGGCTTGAAGGACGCGAGAACGTTCAAGTCGGTCTTTATTGTGTGGGCGCGGTTCATGTCGTACTCGTAGTAACCCGACCACCTGAAAGTCTTGCCTTCGGCAAACTCAACGCCAGCGACGTCTATGCCGTGATCCTCCAGGAGCTTCAAATGCTCTACTGGAAAGTCTTTCCCGACGACGCCTATGACCCCGCACTTGCTGAACACTCTGGAAGCGAGGCTGAAGTAGGTTACCGAGCCTCCTAGGACGTCCTTGACCTTGCCGAAAGGCGTCTCGACGCTGTCGAGGGCTATTGTTCCCAGGGCCACTAAATTCATATCGGAATAATACGCTTCTGCGTATTTAAGTGTTCGCGCTTATTTTTAGTATGATAGAATGCAGGCGCAAGACAGCTTTTACGGAATCCCGGTATGGGAGATTCTGGTGTTCTTGGGAGCGGTTGCCCTAATCTTCATAGTGCTTGTTTTATGGTGGCTTTTCGGGTATAGTTATACTGTCGTCCCTCAGGTGTTGAACTCCACGAGCACGGCTTTGACTCTACTTCTTTAGCTTTGATGCGAGCTTATGCAGGTAGCTTATTCCCTCTTCGAGGGTCTTTCTGCCTTTAGGCGTTATCGTGTAGTATTTTCTCTGGCGGTTGTCCCTCAGCAGCCATTCTGTCTTGACGTATCCGCCCTGCTCCAGCTTGTAAAGCACAAGGTAAGCGGTTACGTTGCCTATGGTGAAGCCGAATTTCTCCTGTATCCTCTCTCTGATTTCGTAGGCGTACATCGGCTCGTCCTTCATGAGCGATAGCAGGTACAGCCACAGGCATTCCGTGGTCGTCTTCTCCTTCAGTCTGTTTAACGGCATGTTTTACAACCATAAAATATTTATATATGAGATAAGTCATTACTATTATAAGATGAAGCAAATAAAAGTCGCGATAATCGGCGT
This sequence comes from Candidatus Altarchaeota archaeon, assembly GCA_026394745.1. Taxonomy (GTDB): domain Archaea; phylum Altiarchaeota; class Altiarchaeia; order IMC4; family SCGC-AAA252-I15; genus JAPKXP01. The sequence goes on along the minus strand of JAPKXP010000126.1, from coordinate 1,928 downwards.
AGGCAACTGCGCCTCCTCGCTGGTTCAGGGGATAGAGTACTACAAGGACATAGACATCGGAGACTCGCTGGTGCCTGGCCTCATGCACAACGTGCTCGGAGGCTACAGGATTTCTCACATAAAGTTCGTAGCGGCCTTCGACGTGGACAGCAAAAAAGTCGGAAAAGACCTCTCTGAAGCGATATTCTCGCCGCCCAACTGCACGATAAAGTTCTCCGACGTTCCCAAGTGGCACGTGGAAGTCAAGAAAGGGCCGGTCCTCGACGGAGTCGGAGAGACGACGAAGGACAAGTTCACCGTAGACCAGAAGCAGACGCCGGTCGACGTCGCAAGCGAGCTGAAGAAGTCCGGCGCCGAGATTGCGGTAAGCTACCTCCCGGTCGGCTCGGAGCAGGCCGCCAGGTTCTATGCGACAGAATGCCTTAAGGCGGGTTGCGCTTTCATCAACGCGATGCCCGTGTTCCTTGCTTCCAACGAGGAGTGGGCTGGCAAGTTCAAGGAGGCTAAACTCCCTATCATAGGCGACGACATCAAAAGCCAGGTCGGCGCGACGATAGTCCACAGGACGCTCACAAGGCTTTTCGTAGACCGCGGCGTAAAGCTAGACCACACGTACCAGCTCAACGTCGGCGGAAACACCGACTTCCTGAACATGCTCGAGAGGAGCAGGCTCAAGTCGAAGAAAATCAGCAAGACTCAGAGCGTGCAAAGCCAGCTTCCGACGCAGCTTCCGCCCGAGGACATCCACATCGGGCCTTCAGACTACGTGCCCTGGCTGAAAGACAAGAAACTGTGCTTCATAAGGATGGAAGGCAGAAAGTTTGGGGACATCCCGATAAACATCGAGCTTCGGCTTGACGTTGAAGACTCCCCGAACAGCGCAGGCGTCATGGTCGACGCCATAAGGTGCGCTAAGCTCGCGCTCGACAGGAAAGTCGGCGGCCCATTGACAAGCCCTTCAAGCTACTTCATGAAGAGTCCGCCGATACAGTACACAGACCCCGTCGCAAGAGACATGGTCGAAGAATTCATAAAGGGTGAGAGGGAGAGATAACTCTTTATCAAAGGAGAGCGCGAAAGATAATCTATCAAAATGTTCAAGTCAAGGTTCCGCGACCAGGTCGAGTGGGTGAGCGTCAAGATAGGCATACTCTTCTCCAAGTTTGGGATTCCAGCGAACTTGTGGACCGTCCTAGCCCTAGTTCCTGCGATAGCGGGCCTAGTGCTCCTGTACTACCAGATGGTTTTGTGGGCTGCAATACTGTTCTTCGCTTCAGGTTTCATCGACGCGATAGACGGTGCCGTCGCGAGAGTCACGCACAGCGTCTCCAATTTAGGCGCCTTCTTGGACGGCGTGATAGACAGGTACGTTGAGCTCGCGCTATACGCCGGATTGTGGGTTTTCTTCAACAGCGCAGGCATACAGTTCCCGCTTCTGCCTAACGGCCTATGGTTCGTCCTGCTGGTGTTCGGCGCCATGATGCCGTCCTTCGTGACGGCTTACGCAGACCACAAGGGAGTGGTCACGGAGCCTGAAGACCACCGTAAGATGGGGGGCCTCATGGAGCGGTCGGAAAGGCTTGACGTAATCCTCATCGGCATGGTCGCAGCCCACTATAACTCGGTGTGGCTGGTGTATGCGGTAATCCTCGTAACCATCCTCTGCCACGCCACCGTATTCCAGCGGCTTCTTTACGTAATGAACTATCGCAGATAACGCTTTTTAGTATGATATTCCTTATTCTACTACTAACATGGACGACTTGACACCAAAGAGTTTGGCTTCGTCGTTGGTCCAAAAACACGACGGATTACTGAAAAGATTTTCGGCCGAACTTTCAGCCGGCGAGAAGGTTTCAGTGCTTAGGGAGAAGAAGGACCAGCTGAAGCACTGGATTGCGGAAGACAAGTCGAACCAGAAGCACGTG
>JAPKXP010000033.1 GCA_026394745.1 Candidatus Altarchaeota archaeon | reverse complement strand
CTACATCGGCGTCGTGGACATACGTTTCCTGCCTTTCGTGTACCTTGTTTCCATGTTCATGGCAGCTTACGCCCTCTCCGAGGTTACTCGCGGTCTGAAGGCGTCATTCTTACTGCCGTTGATTGGTGTGTTTATGACCTTGTTTTGGGTTAACGAATGGAATGCGCCGCTGCCTCAGGGCGGAATAACGCTGGACTTCATAGTAAGCGAGCTCAAAAGCTGGAATTACCACGGTTATTCCCCCGGCTGGATTAAGTGGAATTACGAGGGCTTCGAGAAGAAGGTCGTCTGGCCGCAGTATAAGGCGGTAAACGACTTCATGAACGGGAGCGTCGGCGACCCTAGAGCGCAGTTCGAGCACAACGACCAGCATAATGCAGCAGGCACCGTCAGGGCTTTCGAGTCAATCCCGCTTTTCGCAGGGAGGAACATCCTGGAGGGATTGTACATGCAGTCCATAATATCCTCCCCGTTCTCGTTCTACATCCAAGCTGAGATAAGCGAGCAGCAGTCCTGCCCTTTCTGGAACGCGTTCCCCTGCACCGGTTTCAACCTCGACAACGGCACCAGGCATCTGAACATGTTTAACGTAAAGCACATCCTGGTGAGGAGCGACAAGCTCAAGCAGGCGCTCAAGAACAGGACTGACTGGAAGTTCGACTTCGCCGCCGAACCGTTTGAGGTCTGGGAGGTATTGAGTAATCCAGACCACTACGTTACGGTCCCGAAGAACGAGCCTGTGCTATTCAAGGTCGACAAGTGGAAGGAATGGAAGAACGTCTCCTACAACTGGTTCCGGCAGATGACTTTCATAGACACGCCGCTCGCGTTCGTCACCGAGTACGACTCAAGCGACCTCACTCACTTCAGCAACGTCATAACCGACAAGAGCATAGACGCCATACCTGAAGTCCCGGTCAACCGAAACTGCAACATAGTCGAAAACCTTAGCGAGGAGGAGATTTCCTTCACCACAGACTGCGTCGGCGCCCCGCACATAATCAGCGTTTCATACTACCCGAGCTGGACGGTATACGGAGCAGACAAGATTTACCTCGTTTCACCGTCCTTCATGCTGGTGTACCCGACCCAGCCTAACGTGAGGATAACCTACGAGAAGAAGGCGGTGGACTGGCTTGGGATACTGATATCCTTCTCCGGGGCTGCGGTAATAGCATACGCCCTGGCATCCAGAGACAAGAAAGTGAAGGCGTTCTTCGGGTTAGCCTCTTAGGCCAAGCCTAGTCCTCAGGAAAAGTTTTATCAGGTTCTTCAGCCGGTAGACAATCTCGTTGACTATGTTAAACTTGCTGCCCCTCGTGTCGCTGCATATTACCGGAATCTCCGCGACCTTCCTATGGTCCTTTTTCTTCAGGTAGTATATGAGCTCTATCACGTAGGAGGAGCCGTGGTCTATATCTTCAACGTACTTTACTATGTCAGTCCTCCTCCATCCTTTAGTGCCGATGCTGTAGTCGCCGTACTCCAGCCCAAGGAGCGTTCTCACCAGGAGTATGAACACGGTGCTTATGAAAGTCCGATACCACTTCCTCTCCTGCGCGCCCTTCCGTTTCGAGCCTATTACAGCGCTGTTTCCGTCGAGCAGCTTCACGCATTCCGGTATGAACGCAAGGTCGCTGGAGAGGTCTATGTCAAGGGATACCAGCTTCTCCGTCTTCG
>JAPKXP010000127.1 GCA_026394745.1 Candidatus Altarchaeota archaeon | reverse complement strand
TCTTCGCTTCCTCAAGCTGCGTGGGCGTAAGGCGCTGGAGCCTCCTGAAGTTGTCGCATATAATCCGCTCGACCTTGCCGACGTTCTTCTTCCTGGTGCCGACGCTTACCGCGAAAATGCCGTAGTCCAATTCCGGCGTGTGCTCCACGCCGACGTTGTAGGCCAGAGCCCTCTTGTTCCTTATCTCGTCGAACATCCAGCCGGACTGCCCGCGACCGAGGACTGCTTTTATCACGTCGAGGACGAAACTGTCTCCATGATTCCTGGGGACGGTGCGGTATCCCAAGACCATGTAGGACTGGTTTATCTTCCGCTTCTCTATCACGCGCGCTGACTCGTTCTCGACTGGAACGGAAAGCTCGTTGACTGGGCCTGATCCTTCGAAAGTGAAGTACTTCCAGGCCTTGCGCACGCTCTTCTCGGATACGCCGCCTGAAATGCCGAGTACCAGGTTGTCAGGAGAGTAATTCCTCCGGCGGAACTCCAAGAGGTCGCGACGCCGCATATTGGAGACTGACTCGACCCTCCCGTAGACAGGTTCGCCGACGGGCGTGCCCTTGAACAACTCCCCGTAGAACAGAACCCACTGGTAGTAGAGTGGCTCGTCATTCACCATGTTTATCTCGTTGATTATGACCTTACGATTGTTCTCTATACCCTTCGTCGGGAACACCGAATCCTGCAGTATGTCGCCGAGCACGTCAAGCGCGACCTCGAAATGCCTTGACGGCACCTTAGCGTAGAAGAAAGTCCTCTCGTTCGAGGTTGCGGCGTTAAGCTCCCCGCCGAGACGCTCTATCTCGTTCGCTATGGCGCGGGAATCCCTCCTACGCCTCGTGCCCTCGAAGAACATGTGCTCGAGGAAGTGGGAGATGCCCTCAACACCCTTTCGCTCGTTGTTGGAGCCCGCCCGTACCGAAATCTCCACAGCCACCGAGTCCGAAGGCCTTCTGTCGTAGACGACATCCAATCCATTGTCGAGAACGAACTTGCCCATGGTGGGTTAAGTATAACTCTCAGGTTCTATTTAAAGAACAAACCGGAATAAATTATGTTATGAATCCTGACTTCGTTTTTGAGGTCTCCTACGAGGTATGCAACAAGGTCGGAGGCATATACGCAGTACTAAAGTCGAAGGCCGCCTATATGACAAGCAGGTACGGCGACGGCTACTATGCGATAGGGTACTATGACCCTGCGAAGGCGCGCGTGGACTTCGACGAGGAGAAAGCTCCTGAAGACGTCACGGAAATATTCAAAAAGCTGGAGTCTGAGGGGATACGATGCTACTACGGCAGGTGGCTCATATCAGGCAGACCCAGGACAATACTCGTCGACTCGATAAACTACTCGAGGAAAATCAACGAAATCAAGACGCGCCTTTGGGAGGACTACAAGGTAGACTCGATAAACTCAGACCAGTGGTTCAACGACCCGGTGCTCTGGAGCCACGCAGTAGGCATTCTAATCGAAGAGCTTGCGAAGACCAAGCACATGAAGAACAAGAAGATTGTCGCACACTTCCATGAGTGGCTTGCCGGAACCGCACTGCTCTACCTCAAGAAGAAGAAAGTCGCAGTAGCGACGGTATTCACCACCCACGCCACAATGCTCGGGAGGACGATAGCGGGAACCGGCGGCGACCTGTACAAGATGGTCAACGACGGCCTATCGAGGAACGAGAAGGCAGGTATAGAGCTTGCGAGGAGGTATGGCGTCATAGACAAGCACACCATGGAAGTCTCATGCGCGAGGAACGCAGACGTATTCACGACAGTCAGCGACATAACAGGCAAGGAGGCGGACTACATTCTGGGGGTAAAGCCGGACATCCTCCTGCCTAACGGCCTCGACCTGAACAAGTTCCCGGAGATTGAGGAGCTTTCGATACTGCGCAGGAAGTACCGGAATCAGACCAGGAAGTTCCTTACGGCCTATTTCTCCAGGTACTACAGCATGGACTACTACAAGATTAGGAGCATGTTCATATCAGGCCGCTACGAGTTCCACAACAAGGGAATCGACGTGTTCATAGACGCCTTAGGGAAGCTGAATAGCAAGCTGAAGGAGGAGAAGTCCGAAACGAGCGTCGTGGCCTTCCTGCTTATCCCAGCAGCCAACCGCGGCGAGAACATAGAGATACTCAAGAACATTTCATTGTACGAGGAGATTCTAGAGCAGATTGAGGAATCGCTTCCTGAGATAGGCGAGAGGATAACCGAGTACATAATCAACGGGAAGGTTCCTGACGGCGTCCTAACCGACGAATTCAGGCAGCAGTGCAAGAAGCTGATGGTCCACTTCACGGAGAAGAAGGGGCAGACTCCACCCTTGTGCGCGTTCGAGCTCAGCTACCCGCAGGACCAGGACCCGATACTACAGGCCCTCAAGAAGAATGGACTGCTAAACAAGGAGGATGACAAGGTGAAAGTCATCTTCTACCCGGCATATTTGAGCTCCTCAGACAGGTTCATCTCCCTCGAATACAACCAGGCCACGTTGACGTGCGACATCGGCGTGTTCCCGTCGTTCTACGAGCCATGGGGCTACACGCCCTTGGAGACCGCGGCGCAGGCGACGCTCGCGGTGACCACCGACCTCGCCGGATTCGGGCAGTTCATAGAAGGCAAAGGCGACGGCATAAAAGTCCTGAAGGTCGACAACAGGCCCTACGACAAGATTGTGGAAGAACTGTACAAGACGCTTTACGAGATAGTGAAAATGCCCAAAAAAGAGCTCACTGAAAAGAGAATCAACGCAAAGGAACTGTCAAGGCTCGCCGACTGGAGCATCCTCGTTGAGAACTACTTTAAGGCCCACGCCATGGCAACAAAGGAGACATAGTTTAAAAAACCAGTTTCCTGTTTCCGACGTCCTCGTAGTAAGCCCGCAGTACTTCAGCTACGCTCCAAGCCTGGCTTACGCAACCTCTCGGAGTGTGCGGCTCGTCGCCGTCGAATAGCTCGCTTATCGTGCCAAGGCCTGCCTCAGACAGGTGGGTCGTAAGAAGAGGCTTCAAGGCTTCAACGCACTCATCCCTGCTTACGCCGTATTTCACGCAGGCTTTAACGTAGGGTCCGAGGAGCCAGGGCCATACGCTTCCGTTGTGGTATGCTTTCTCTCTTTCAGCAGGGCTTCCGGAATACCTGCCGGCGTAGTCTTGATGAGACTTGCTTAACGTGCGCAGGCCGTAGGGCGTGAGCAGCCCCTCCTTGACGGCCTTCAGCGCCTCAAGTGCATTCTCCTTAGGCACCATGGAATAGTCCATCGAAAGCATTATAACCTGGTTTGGCCTCAGCGAACCGTCAGAGAGCGTGTCCGAAAAGAAACTGCCTTTCCAGAACTTGTCCATGAAATTGGATTCAAAATCGTCCACGAACTCATGGTAGTCTACACCTTCGCCCATCATTTCGGAGAGGGCTTCCATCGTCTTCAAAGCGTTATACCATAGGCCCTGCACCTCGACGGCGTCGTCCCTCCGGAGGGTGTCCATCCAAGTACCCGACTTGTGCCTTAGGATGCCGTCCTTCACGTTCTGCGAGTACGACTTTATCACGTCCTTCATGCTCCACCAGTGCGTGTGCAGGAAATGCCTGCCGCGCTCGATGCCAACGTAATCCAGGTAGTCTTTGACGCGGTCTATCATCCACAGCGTGCCGTCGAAGTCGTAGTACTTCGGCTTCCCGCCCTCGAAATTCGTCGGAATCCTCCCCGCGTAAATCTTGTTCATGAAACGGTCCAGAACGCTTTCTGCATCCTCGAACCTGCCGCGGATTAAGGCAAGGCCGGGGAGGCTTATCATCGAGTCCCTGCCCCACTCCCCAAACCATGGGTACCCAGCTATCACAGTCTTACTTGCTCCTGCGCCGACGATGAACGAGTCGGAGCTGGAGAGTAGGGTGAACACGCCGCTGTCCTGAATCACCCTGCTGCCGGCCTGGCTCGCGGACAACACGTCCCGAAGCAGCCTGAACGCCTCTATGTCGTCTGCCCCGACCGCCGCAACGACAGAACAGTAGTACTTGGATGTAGGCTTCACGTCTATCCTAAAGTATCCCGGACTTGACTTTCATCGAAACCGGACTATCCTGAGTGTTGTTGATTGCGTAGGAGACGATAACAGCGTTCCTACCTCGCGCCATGCGGACTGTCTTCAAAACTTCGACGCCGGACACGACATACTTCAAGCTCACCGACTCCAAGTCGAAGCTGAATCCGTCAAGATAATCCAGGCCGGAAGGCTTCAGCGCATCCTTGAACTCGTTCACCGAAAGCTCGGCCTTATTCTGGCCGACCGTAACCTCCTCGTCCAGCTTCTGAAGGCACATGAAACGGTTGAGGTTATTGTCAGAGGACACGAGGAGGCCGTGGTACTTGCGGGTGTTCATCAAGGCCAATGTCGACGACGAGTAGCCGCCTAGGCCGTTCGATAGGACCCACTCCCTGGAGAGACACGCCTCCAAACCCAAATCCCTGGGACGGAAGCTCAAATCCACCTTACGCCAAGACCCAACAGACATGAAAAGATATTACCCCCAGGACCATAAAATACGCTAAGTTTATAAGGGAACCCGATTAATACTTTGATACTCTTTAAAAAGGGGGGTGTGTTGGCTAAGATGACTTCAGTTTGCTTATACTTCCAGATTCACCAGCCTTACCGTCTAAAATGGTTTTGGCCGAACGGAGCCAACAAAGACGGGCTTGAGGACTATTACTTTGACGTCGGGCTGAACAAGTGGACGTTCCAGAAGGTCGCCGGCAAGTGTTACTGGCCTGCAACGCAGAACATCCTACACAACATCGACGCCCTGAAGGGCCAGAACAGGAAGTTTAAGGTCAGCTACTCTATTTCAGGGATTCTATTAGAGCAGATGGAACGCTGGGACAGGAACCTATTGGACTTGTTCAAGCAGCTTGGGGAGACCGGCTGCTGCGAGTTCGTCTGCGAGACGCAGTACCACAGCCTATCGGGATTATTCGACTACCGCGAAGAGTTCATGGAGCAGGTTAAGGCGCACAGGAGGACTGTGAAGGACCTGCTTGGGCAGGAGCCGAAAGTGTTCAGGAACACTGAACTCTTGTACCACGACGACATAGCAAAGGAGATTGAGGGCCTCGGATTCAAGGCGATAATGACCGAGGGCATAGAGCGCATCCTTGAAGGCTGGAAGAGCCCGAACTACCTCTACACGCCCAAGAAATGCAAGAGCCTTAAGGTCCTGCTAAGGAACTACAAGCTCTCGGACGACATAGGATACCGCTTCTCGGCGAAATGGTGGAGCGGCTGGCCGCTGACGGCAGAGAAGTATGCGGACTGGCTTAGCTGGAACAACGAAGACACACTCAATATATTCATGGACTACGAGACGTTCGGCGAACACCAGTGGGAGGACACTGGCATATTCAACTTCCTTAATGCGCTACCTTACAGGATTCTAGAGAAAGCCAACCTCGAATTCAACACGCCAAGCGAGGTCGTCGAGAGATACCACCCGCGCGGGGAAATAAGCGTGCCCTGGTACGAAACCGTATCGTGGGCTGACCTGGAGAGGGACCCGTCCGCGTGGCTCGGAAACCACATGCAGCACCTGAATTTCACTGAATTAAAGAGGCTTGAAGACCCAGTCAAAAAGTCGGGCAGGGAAGACTTCCTCCGGATATGGAGGATGCTCGGAACCTCAGACCACTACTACTACATGTGCACGAAAGGCATGGGAGACGGAAGCGTACACGAATACTTCAGCCACCACGGAAACCCCTTCGACGCAGCCATAAACTACCACGCAGTCATAACAGACTTCAAGGAGAAGGTTCTCACATACAACCTGAAGAACGGAATCAGATACTGGGCAGAAGAAGAGGATACAAGCGCGAAAGAGAAAACGCGAAAGAGCAAAAAATAATTTATTCACTAACTTTCTCGTACACTGTCAGGTATTATTTCGCTAGCTCCTTCCAGCCATAATTCACTATATTCTTTTCTGGTAGTCTTCTTTTTCTATTCCCGTGTTTTTCAGTATTTTGAGTATTAACCCTCTTGGCAGTTGTTTTCCGGCGTGTACTGGCACGACTTCCTTCACGCCATCTTTATTCGTCATGAAGACATGGCTTCCCTTCTGCCGCACAAGTGTGAATCCCCTCTTAATGAGAAAGTTGACCATCTGCCGGCCATCAACCTGCTTGAGCTTCGTCATCTTGCAGAATCAGCCGGCGATTACAAGTTTTTCTACGCCCAGGAATTCAAGTGGTTTGGCGTTCTTTTCCACTTCAAGGTACAGTTGCAGGGCTTCTCTTATGTTCTTCAAAGCTTCTATTTTACTAGCACCATAGCTGTGGCAGCCTGGAAGTCCGGCGATTTCAGCGATTATGGAACCGTCCTCGTCCTTTTCCAATATTACAGTATAATCCTTACCCTTCTTCATCATTAATAATGAGTGCAATCAGCTTAAATAACTTTCTCGTACACTTTCAGGTATTGTTTCGCCAGTTC
>JAPKXP010000139.1 GCA_026394745.1 Candidatus Altarchaeota archaeon | reverse complement strand
CGTGGGACGGCAAGGAGATTAACTGGGCTGGTAAGATGTTCCTCAAGGACCACTACAAGAGCTTCCTACACATACCCCTCAACTTCGACAAGGTCATAGTAAAGGACATGGAACGCATCGAGGCCGCAGGCGCCCTGCCGCCCGAACCGCTCATGATGGTGGACGACAAGAGCATGTGGGGCTCGGACATCTACATCGCGGTCGGCGGGGAAGTCCCAGGGGCTGAGACAGTCAGGATGTCCGGCACGTTCCTGAGCAAAGTCTTTGAAGGCCCGTACCAGAACGCCGGAAAATGGGCCAAGGAGATGAAAGAGCACGTGAAGTCGAAGGGGAAAGAACTCAAGAAGATGTACTCTTTCTACACGACATGCCCCTCCTGCGCCAAATTCTACGGGAAAAACTACGTCGTAATACTGGCTGAAGTCTGAAAAATAATAAAATAATGACTAATGTGCTGTACAAGGACTCTTAGACGGGATGCTGACTGCGCTTTCTTAGTATCTAACGGATTATATTTATATATCTAAATATATCAATATATTGTGGTATTAGCGATGTGTGCGAAATGTGCATGCTCCGTGGACGCGGAGAAGAAAGTAAGGCTGCACTCTGAAAAATAGGGGGTATCAATGAAAATAGAGATACTTGGTATGGGATGTCCTAAGTGCAAGAAGCTGACTGAGAACGCAGAGAAAGCGGTTGCTGAATCCGGCGTGAAGGCCGAAGTCGTGAAGGTCGAGGACATGGACAAGATTGTTTCTTATGGGATTATGATGACTCCTGCCTTGGCGGTGGATGGGAAGGTTATGTGTTGCGGGAAGATTGCCACAGTGGACGAGATAAAGAAGTGGATTTGCTAATTGGGAAAGAATAATCATGGAAGAGAAGTACAAGATTGTCGGATTGATTCTGTTTTTCCTCGGCATATACCTTATGCCTGCGGGGAGCGAGACTTTCAAGCAGGCTGTGTTGGGCGGCGTTTTCATGCTCAACGACTACGCCCAAAAGCACGTCCTCACATGCCTTGTGCCAGCGTTCTTCATAGCCGGCGGCATAGCAGTATTCGTTCGGAAGGAGCTGATCCTGAAATACCTCGGCGGGAAGGCTAACAAGGTGCTGGCCTATGCCATAGCTTCGGTGTCAGGTGCCATACTTGCTGTCTGTTCCTGCACGATTATACCGATTTTCGCAGGCATTCACAAGCGCGGAGCAGGACTTGGGCCTGCGACGACCTTTTTGTTTTCAGGGCCTGCGATAAACGTAGCCGCCATCTTCCTCACAGGCAGCGTCCTAGGTGCAAAAATCGGTTTGGCCAGGGCTGTCACAGCAGTTGTCTTGTCCGTGTTAATAGGAATTACGATGGCCGCCATTTTCAGGGAAAAGTCCCAAGAGGGGGACTTAGTCGCTGGCGAATCAGGGTTTGATTTGTCTAAGACTACAACCGCCCTGTTCTTCGGCTCCATGGTGATGGTGTTAATCGTCAACGGATTGCAGATAGAATCCAGCATAAAATACGCCCTAATGGCCTTTTTTGCATTAGTCACCGCCGTGACAGTCTTGATTAAGTTCAAGGCCGAGGAGAGGAGGGAGTGGCTTTCTGAGGTTTGGAGCTTCACTAAATTGCTAACACCATACCTTTTTGTAGGAGTGTTCATAGCCGGATTCATCGGCCCATACTTGCCGAGGGAGCTGGTGGAGGGGCTTGTCGGCCAAAACACTGTCACTGGAAACCTCGCGGCATCTATATTCGGCGCTTTCATGTACTTCAGCACCTTGACTGAGGTGCCGATACTGCAGGCATTCATGGCCAAGGGCATGCATCAGGGTCCGGCACTGGCGCTGCTACTATCCGGTCCATCTTTGAGTCTGCCGAGCATGCTGATGATAAAGTCGGTGCTCGGAACGAAGAAGACGACCGTTTATGTCCTACTTGTCATAGTCTATAGCACGATTGCGGGATTGATTTTCGGGGGTATGTGAGAATGGTGGATGAGAATCTTGGAACAGAGCGGCTAGAGGGAAAAATGATTGAGGAAAAGAGGACGTTAAACATATTTGATAGATATCTTTCAGTGTGGGTCGCATTATGCATGATTCTAGGAACCGCGATTGGTTACCTCTTCCCAAAAGTTGCCTCCACATTAGGCGGATTCGAAATAGCAAACGTCTCTATTCCAGTTGCCGCAGTACTTCTTGCCATGATGTATCCCATAATGTTGAAGATAAGCCTGAAGGAGGTTATGAAAGTCAAAAGGAATGCAAATCCCCTGTGGCTTACTTTAGTGGTTAATTGGGCTATCAAGCCTTTTACTATGGCGCTTATAGCTTGGTTCTTTATGAGAGTGCTCTATTCCTGGATAATTCCAGTAAACCTTCAAAGCGAATATATTGCGGGAATGATTCTACTGGGTATTGCCCCCTGTACGGCAATGGTTTTAGTCTGGACCTACCTGGCAAGGTCGAACATCGACTACGCATTGGTTCAGGTTTCAGTCAACGACCTCGTTATACTAGTCTTATTTGCCCCATTGGGCAAATTCCTGCTGGGAGTAACCACAGACTTTCCCGTGCCATTTGCGACGATATTCTTCTCCGTTCTCTTCTACGTTGCTATACCTCTGACATTGGCAGGAGTCACACGCCATCTAGCCATCAGACTGAAGGGATTGGAATGGTTTGAGAGGTTCATAAAGAAGATTGCCTGGGTGACACCAGTAGGCCTTCTGATAACGCTTGTGCTGATTTTCATCTTCCAGGGAGATAAGGTAATCCACTACCCGCTGCATATCGTCTTGATTGCGATACCATTGATTATACAGACATACCTCATATTCTACATCGGCTACTTCGGAGCAATTAAATTGAGGATTCCTTATACGGAGGCTGCGCCGTCCGCATTCATCGGAGCCAGCAACTTCTTCGAATTATCTGTCGCGATAGCGTTGATTCTCTTCGGCATGAACTCCGGCGCGACACTCGCCACAGTCGTAGGAGTCCTGGTGGAGGTGCCGGTCATGCTATCCCTAGTGGAAATAATGAAGAGGAACAAAAAGAAATTCGAGTTTAAGAACAACAAATGAAAAGAGGATATCAGATGGATTCAGAACGGCAAGTGAAGGTTTTTAAGGCGCTGGGCGACCCCACACGATTGAAGATAATAAAAATGCTCGCACACTGCGAGAAGTGCGTGTGCGAGATAATACCCGCAACCGGCAAAAGCCAGCCCACAACGTCAGCCCACCTGAAGATACTACACGAGGCAGGTCTTGTGAAATCACGCAAGGAAGGATTAAGCGTATATTACAAGCTCGCGGACGACTCAATAAAGGAGCTGATAAAGGCAGCAGAAAGAATCAAATAGAAGAAGTCAATCAAGAGAGGTTGGATATGAGTAAAAAAAGACCAACGAAACAAAAAATAGACCTAAAGACAAGCAACAAAACGCTGATAGTAGTTGCGGGAATAGTCTTACTAAGCTTAATTGTGGCCGGAACTGTAATCCTCGGAGGAATGACAGATACCACCACAACAACCACGACAACACAACCCGTTGAAACACTTCCCACTTGCGGCTTAGGCGAAACCTGCGAAGTAGCGGCTAATGACGTTAAAGTCGAGGTCTATCATTTTCACCGGACAAGCCAGTGCTGGTCCTGCAAGACATTGGGGGCGTTAGCTGAAAAAACCGTGAATACCTACTTCAAAAACGAGCTGGAGTCAGGCAGACTGAAATTCGACCACATAAACGTGGAGTTAGCTCAAAATGCGGAACTGGTTAACAAGTATGGTGCAACAGGCTCCTCGCTCATGATCGGTACATACAAGGACGGGAAGTTCACGAAGGAGGAAGACACCCAAGTATGGTACAAGCTAAACAACGAGGAGGACTATCTAAGCTACTTGAAAGGAATCCTCGAAAAAAGGCTGGAAGGAGAATTAAGCTAAGATGGATTTCATGTCTTTCATGGGGCAAATGGGTTCAAGCAATGTGCCGATTATCGCGGCCTTCTTCATCGGCCTGATGACCGCGTTCAGCCCATGCCCGCTAACCACCAACATTACGGCGGTGGCCTACATATCCCGCAAGATAGACGACAGCAGGCACACGATACTTGTGGGATTGGTATACACGCTCGGTCGCATGGTATCATATGCAGGATTGGCGAGCATCATAGTCTATGTCGGCGTGAACAGCCGGGAAATCGCGGGTTTCCTCCAGAACTACGGCGAAAAGGCTCTCGGCCCGGTATTGCTCGTCGCTGGTTTGGTCATGTTCGAGGTCGTACAGCTGAACTTTGGTAGCGGAAAATTCATGGAGAAGGCCAGAGAGTGGCTTTCAGGTCAAGGCTACTTTGGCGGATTCCTCCTGGGGATGCTCTTCGCATTGGCGTTCTGCCCCTTCAGCGCAGTCCTGTACTTCGGCATGCTGATTCCGCTGGCTTTGAAGACGGGCGACGGCATCATCGTACCGTCGGTTTTCGCTTTCGCGACCGGCCTGCCTGTGATAATGTCATCGATACTCCTTGTGAAAGGCGTCTCAAAGATGGGCGGCATCATGAAGAAGACGCAGGCTATTGAACGATTTGTAAGAAGGATAGTGGCTGGAATATTCGTGGCCGCGGGTTTGTATTACATCCTGCGAATGTTCATGTGACGAAGAATGATGTCAAGGTGCCTGGCTCCAAGCCGCTGAAAAAAGAAGAAGTAAAGGGGGTATTAATCCCCCTCTTGTTTTTCTTTATACCAGTCCTTGGTCTATCATGGAGTCGGCTACCTTCGTGAAGCCTGCGATGTTGGCTCCGACGACGAGGTTTCCTTTCTGGCCGTATTCGACGGAAGTCTTGTACGACTGCTCGTAGATGTTCTTCATTATGTCTTTGAGTCTTGCGTCAACCTCCTCGAAGCTCCACGACATTCTTTGGCTGTTCTGCGCCATCTCCAGGCCTGACGTGGCTACGCCGCCTGCGTTCGCCGCCTTAGCCGGGCCGAACAATACTCCCGCCTCGTGGAACACGTCTATGGCCTCTATGGTGCTTGGCATGTTCGCGCCTTCAGCTACTGCGATGACGCCGTTCTTCACGAGAATCTCTGCCGACTTCTTGTCTATCTCGTTTTGGGTGGCGTTCGGCAGCGCGATGTCCGCCTTCAAGTTCCATATCTTCGTCGAGCCTTCGTGGTACTCGGCCTTCGGGTGCTTCTTTATGTAGTCGCTTATCCTGCCCCTGTGGACTTCCTTGATGTCCTTCAGCGTATTGACGTCTATGCCATCCTTGTCGTAGACGTATCCGCCGGAGTCGCTGACTGCGACGACTTTTCCTCCGAGCTGGTGAATCTTCTCCACGGTATATATGGAAACGTTCCCTGAGCCGGAGCTTATGGCCGTCTTGCCCTTGATGTTCTCCTTCTTGACCTTCAGCATCTCCTCAAGGAAGTAGACCAGGCCGTATCCCGTGGCTTCGGTTCTGGCGAGGCTTCCGCCCCAATTGAGGCCTTTGCCTGTGAGGACACCGTCCCACCTGTTAACCAGCTTCTTGTACTGGCCGAACAGGTATCCGATTTCACGTCCGCCCACGCCTATGTCTCCTGCAGGGACGTCGGTGTCTGCGCCGATGTGCCTGAACATTTCGTTCATGAAGCTCTGGCAGAAACGCATGACCTCCTTGTCCGACTTGCCTTTCGGGTCGAAGTCCGAGCCGCCCTTGCTGCCGCCCATGGGCAGTCCGGTGAGCGAGTTCTTGAATACCTGCTCGAAACCAAGGAACTTTATTATGCCCAGGTAAACTGACGGGTGGAATCTTAGGCCGCCCTTGTATGGTCCGAGGGCGCTGTTGAACTGCACCCTGAATCCGCGGTTCACTTGTATCTCGCCTTCGTCGTCGAGCCACGGAACCCTGAACATTACTTGGCGCTCAGGTTCAGCAATCCGTTCGAAAATCTTCTCGTCCCTGTACTTCCTGTGCTTCTCCAGTGCAGGCTGTATCGTGTTGTACACTTCAGTCACTGCCTGGTGAAATTCCGTCTCCCCCGGATTCTTTTTTATTATCCGGTCCAAAACACTTTTGTCCACCATTCCTCCTACCTCTTTTTTTTATCTTTAATCGCGGGGGGCCGTCCAGCACCTACTTCCAGTACGGGTTCTTGATGTACTTGAATGCGTTGAGTCCGGCCAGTCCTCCCTCACCCACTGCTTCGGGAATCCTGACCCATCTCCCAACCACGTCCCCTGCCGCGAATATGCCCTGGACGCTTGTCTTCATCTGCCCGTCGACTATGACGTTGTTCTTCTCGTCCAGTTTGACTCCGATTTTCGCGAGGAATTCGGTGTTCGGCACCGTACCCAGGCTGAGGAGTATGGCGTCAGCCTTCTCCTCAGTCTCGGAGTTGTCCTTGTTGTTGAATAGTTTAACCTTCTCGACCTTGTGTTTTCCGATGATTTCCTTCACTTCGGTGTTCCAGCAGACTTCCACGCAGCTTTCGTTAAGGCACACCACGTTCTTCTCGGTTGCCCTGAACGTGTCTCTCCTGTGTACTATCTTCGTTTCAGCCTTGCTGTTCTTGAGCTCTATCGCGCATTCTAGAGCGGAGTCTCCTCCGCCTACTACAATCACCTTCTTTCCCTTGAAGGCCGCCGGGTCCGGGAGGCAGTAAACCACGTTCTCGAGGTTCTCGCCTGGGACTCCGAGCCTGCGCGGCATGCCGAGGCCGACCGTCAGTATGGCTGCCTTAGCTTTGTATCTGCCTTTTGTCGTTTCCACGTTGATTCCGAGGTCGTCTCTCCTGATGTCTGTTACGGTCTCGTTCTCGTTTATCTTTACTCCTTCAGCCTTCACGTGTTCTACCATCGCCTTGGCTGCCGAAAGTCCGGTCATGCCCTTGAACCCCAGGTAGTTGTCAACTTTCTTCCATGGGTAGGCGTTCACAAGTGCGCCGCCCGCAGAACCAGCTTCTATGACGAGTACGTCGGTCTTATAGTATCTGGTGGTCAAGGATGCTGAAAGCCCTGCCGGTCCGCCGCCCACCACAATCAGTTCGTGTTCATTTACGCTCATGCTTGGTTCCTCCATTATTTAGAAAGTATCTATTAAGAATCAGGTGTTTAATTTATAAACTATGTCTCTATATTTAGTTTTGCTATGAAACTGACGCGCAACGAAAAAAGGGCCCTGAAGTTCCTGATTGAGAACGGCAGGGTCTCCGACGCCGAGATGGCGCGCAAGCTTAGGATCACCTCACAGGCCGTCGGAAAGATAAGGAGGAAGCTTGAGGAGGACGGCGTCATAAAAGGGTACTCAACGCAAGTCGACTACAAGAAGCTCGGCATAAACGTGTTTGCGCTTGCGATGTTCAGAATAAGGCCCGAGTCATGGAGGACCCTCACCGAAGCAGACATAAGGGAGAGGGTTAAAGGCCCGCACATCGTCACGTTCTACCGCCTCCCCGAGGGGGACGTCACGCACATACTCGTCTACGGCTTCAGGGACTTGAACGACCTGGACAGCTACTTCCACGTGCTGCAGACCGAGCGCGGCCACATAAGCGAGCTTCGGAGGTTGTATGTGTTCTCCGCCGACAGCATAGTCAAGGAGAACCCTAAGGAGCTGGTGATGAAGGTCATCGAGGAGATGGGAAACGAGAAGCCTGCAAGGCCGTTGCCTCCGCCTCAGGACAAGAGCTTCATGAACAGAGTCCCTAAAAAGGTGCATGTAGACACAACATTGGGTTAGAATCTACTAATTTTATTCTTTAATCATATATTACTATTATGCCCGAGAAGATTTTATGGCATTCCCTGAACGTCAACGAAGTACTTAAAAGCATCAACTCCGGCTCTTCCGGGCTTTCTTCAGCCGAGGCGGAGGTCCGTATTAAAGAGTATGGCTTGAACGCCCTCACTGAGAAGAAGGGGATTTCCCCGTTGCAGATTTTCATAGACCAGTTCAAGAACGCCCTAGTCCTGATGCTGATTTTCGCTGCGGTCATATCTATCTTCGTCGGGGAGTTTGTCGACGGCGCGCTCATCCTCGCGATAGTCTTCATGAACGGGGTATTCGGGTTCATACAGGAGTATAAGGCCGAGAAGAACATCGAGGAGTTGAAGAAGCTGTCGAAGCCAAGGACTACCGTCCTTAGGGACGGCGTCGAGAAGGTTGTCCCAAGCGAGACCCTGGTGCCGGGTGACGTGATTGTGCTTGAGGAGGGTGACAGCGTAACGGCTGACGCGCGCGTTATCGAGCAGTTCAGCCTCAGGGTCGACGAGTCCTCCCTTACTGGCGAGAGCGTTCCAGTCTCCAAGAGGGATGTCGAGCTGAAATCAGT
>JAPKXP010000191.1 GCA_026394745.1 Candidatus Altarchaeota archaeon | reverse complement strand
CCCGATTCCTGTCACGGCTAGGCTCAACGTCAAGACTCCGTTCAGGGCTATTCTGTCAAGACGCACAGCAGATAATGTTTGCCTGATTCGAGAAAGAATTACACACGATGTCTTGATGGGTGTCTAAAGACGTCTGTATCTGGGGGGAGGTATAAGTAGGGGATAATGGTTCATCTTGGAATGTATTGTTTTTTTATCCTCGTATTCTGTGGATTGTATCTGAGGTGTCTTTTATATACAGGCAAACCTATTATTTTTCTCAAGAATTTGATTGTTTGAGGTGAATCTAATATGGCACAACAAGGACAACAGATCTATATTCTGTCCGAAGGGGCGCTAAGGACTCAGGGCCGCGACGCCCAAAGAAGCAACATAGCGGCCGCTAAGGCTATGTCTCAGATGGTGAGAAGCACCATGGGGCCTATGGGGATGGATAAGATGCTCGTAGACGACCTAGGTGACATCGTCATCACGAACGATGGTGCGACAATCGTCAAGGAGATGAACGTAGAGCACCCTGCGGCGAAAATGATCGTAGAGGTTGCGAAGACTCAGGACGACGAAGTCGGGGACGGAACCACGACCGCCGTCGTCATGACAGGAGAGCTGCTATCCAACGCCGAGAAGCTCCTTGACCTGGGCATACACCCAACTATCATCGCCCGCGGATACAGGATGGCGGCCACCAAAGCTCAGGAAGCGTTGGACCGGGCAGGCAAGCTGGTGTCAGTCACAGACAAGGCTACACTGAAGAAGATTGCTATGACGTCGATGACTGGCAAGAGTGTCGGCGGGTACAGAGACTACCTGGCAGAGATCGCGGTGAATGCGGTAACGCAGGTCGCTGAGGAAGTAAACGGCAAGATGAAGGCCGACGTGGATGACATACAGGTGGAGAAGAAGCAAGGCAGCGCCGTAACGGACACGGAACTGATAAGGGGTATCATAATAGACAAAGAGGTCATACACTCGGGGATGCCGAAGAGGGTCGAGAACGCAAAGATCGCGCTCGTCGACGGAGCATTCGAGATAAAGAAGACCGAAACCGACGCCGAGATACAGATAACGGACCCGATGCAACTTCAGGCATTCATTGACCAAGAAGAGAAGACCCTGAAAGCGCTGGTGGATGCAGTCGTGAATAGCGGCGCAAACGTCCTACTCTGCCAGAAAGGGATCGAAGACCTCCCGCAGCACTTCCTCGCCAAAGCCGGCATACTGGCCGCAAGGCGCGTGAAGGAATCCGATATGAAGAAGCTCGCAAAAGCCACAGGCGCAAGGGTCGTGACAAGCATAAAGGAACTGTCCAAAGACGACCTCGGCTTTGCGAAACTCGTCGAGGAGAAGAAGGTCTCAGGCGACGACATGCTCTTCATACGCGACTGCAAAAACCCCAAGGCCGTTAGCATACTGGTTCGCGGAGGGACGGAACACGTCGTCGACGAGGCCGAACGAGGAATACACGACGCAGTCTGCGTCGTCGCGGCAGCCATCGAATCCGGCAAATACGTCGCAGGCGGCGGAGCCATCGAAATCGAGATGGCAAAAGAGCTGCGCAGGTACTCCGACAGCATCGGAGGCCGCGAACAGCTAGCGGTAAACGCCTTCGCAGACAGCTTAGAGATAATCCCGAGAACCCTTGCAGAATCAGCGGGGATGGACGCCATCGACACCCTAGTCGGCTTAAGGAGCACGCACGAGAGGAAGGATGGCGCCGGATACGGCGTCGCCGTCTTGGACGGCAAAATCGATGACATGTTCTCAAAGAACGTCATCGAACCTGTGAAGATGAAGAGCCAGATCCTCAAGAGCTCCTCAGAGACCGCGGAGATGATCCTGAGGATTGACGATGTGATAGCCTCCAACAAGCCGAAAGCAGGCGGCGCCATGCCACCAGGCGGGATGGGAGACTAAAAAAACCTATTAACGGGGGGGTGTGGGTCGAAAGGACCCCCTCATCATGGCCGCCATAGGCTGGCTCATGCGCGAAGGAAAGATTGAATTGAAGGTAACCCGAGACGCGATAACAGTAAAACTGAAATAAGCCCTGCCTCATTCAAGAGAGGATTATACACGGTGTCGCATGAGAGCCTATTTTTAGCGATATAAATGCCAGCGCACTATGTTTTATCACAAATGGCCTATAAAAAGAAGCAGTCGATTGAATCGTTAAAGGATGGCGTTCGGGTGGAGGATATTTTTGTTGTTAAATTGAAGAAGGGGTTTTCACCGTATGCCAAAGGGTTTTCGTTCCAACTCTTGTTGACTGATTCAAGCGGGAAGACGATTGACTATAAATATTGGGGGAGTCATGAAGAGAGTAAGGTAAGGAAGCTTTACGAGTTAATACCTGCAGATGAGGTGGTGTTTGTCCAAGGCAAATCCTCCACATATATGGAAAAACTTCAAATTTCGACTAACGAGCCAGATACTATAGTGCCTGTTGCTGCTGGGGAGTACGATCCAGCGGATTTCATCATGCCTGCAAAAAAAGACTTGGACAAGATGTGCGAGGAACTTATGGACTACATAAGCAAGATAGGGAACCCGGAGGTGAAGGCTCTTCTGGAGAGCATATTTAAAGACGGTGTAGTGCTGGAAAAATTCAAGAAGCATCCGGGCGCAATAGAAATACACCACAATTGGACTGGAGGGCTGCTGCAGCACACGCTCGAAGTCGCGGAATATTCCCTGCTCAGCAAAAAACTGTTTCCTGACCTGAATACAGACCTGTTAATAGCCGGCGCACTACTCCACGACATAGGCAAATTAGACGAGATAGAAGTCAAAGCACGGATAAAAGGCACGAAAAAAGGGCAACTTACAGGCCACATAGCACTCGGTTACAACAGGGTTTCTGGCGTAATGGATAGATTAGGCACCAGCGAAGAACTAAAGGACAAGCTACTACACATAATCCTCAGCCATCACGGCAGCAACGAATACGGATCCCCCAAGCCCCCGATGATACCTGAAGCATTTGCAATATACTACGCCGACGAAATGAGCTCCAAACTATCAGAGATAACCGAATACGTGAAATGGGCTAGAGGGTCAACAGACGACGAATTCATGTACCACAAAAGACACGGACACAACATACTACTCGACTAACGCGTCAATCAATAAGAATTAAGTGTCTTTTGTTTTTTTATCTTTGTTAAAGTTCCCGAGGTTTGTTGTCCATTCTTTCTGTGACCGTTTAGTCCACTCATCAAACGCTTCGGTTACATGTTTTTCGAATTCTTCTCTTGTGACCTTGTTTACTTTCATAAAGTGTTGGGCTAGTTCTTCACGTCTTGATTCAGGCCATTTTCATTCACTTATTTGGACGTTTACAAAGCCCATATGTTTTATGTTGTGGCAGTTGTCGCATAGTGCTCGAAAGCCTTTTAGTTTTTGCATGTTACGCCAATCTGCGGCTTCTTGTCATTGTGATGTGCCTTAGTACATAGGGAAAAAAGGGTAGATTAAGTGTAATATTTGCTGCCAATCGACTTGTCGTTTACCTTTTTATTTCCTGAAATCACTATACTTAGACAGCCATTTAAGGCAATTTCACCCTTAATGCGGGGGTGTCAGAGTCGGTCAAATGAGCAGGGCTTAGGCGAGCCCCTTTCTTTCTTTAAAAAGAAAGAAAGGCCCTCGGGTTCAACGAAGAGCGAAGCTCTTCGTGAACAACAAAGTCGCTAGGCGACTTTGTAGGTTCAAAGAAAGAAAACGAGGTCGCAAAAAGAGAGGACATGAACGTTCTTTCTTTTTTCGTGAACGTTTTTTCTTTCCTCGCAAGAAAGAAAAAAGGTTCGAAGAAACCCTGTGGCGTAGGCCTGCGCGAGTTCGAACCTCGTCCCCCGCAAACCTTTTTCTAGACTCGTTATTCTCTGATGAATCCGAAGCGTTTGTTTTTGGCTGTCATCTTTATGAAGTGTTGTAGGCTTTTTTGGAACATTTGTTTGCCGTGGCGTTTGCGGCTTTGGATGTAGGCGATGCGAATTCTTTTGTAGGTTTCCGGGAGTTTCTGGAAGTTCTTCCAGGCCTGTTTATCCGCCTTAAGGGCAGGGAGTATGTCTGGTGAGATTGTTAATTTTTCTTTTTTGCCTTTAGCTGGGTCGAATATTTTGGCTATGGCGGCGATGCCGGCTGCTGTCATTTTTTTGTCTGCTATGAGTTTACGGATTCGCTCTTTGTTCATTTGTGAGAGTCTGCTGGTGGGTTTTCTAGGGGAGAATCTTTGGGCGTAGTTTTCATCGTCTATGCCTTTGAGGTTGCTGTCTATCCAGCCGTAGCAGAGCGCTTCCTCAACAGCGTCGTTGTAGGGTATTCTCTGTTTGCCTGATGATTTTCTTGGGTATACAAGCCAAATCTCTTTTTCCGTGCTGTGGTGTTTGGCAAGCCAGGAGCGCCACGCCCTTCTGTTTGACGCGTAGAGTGTTTTTCCCAGTTTCATTTTTTTAGTCCCATTTTGGGGCGAACGGTGGGTTGATTAGGCGTTCTCCTCTGGCTAGTTTGGCTATCTCTTGCATTTCGTCTTGTGTTAGTTTGAAGTCTAATATCTCCAGGTTTTCTTTCTGGTGTTTTTTGCTTTTGGATTTTGGTACGGCTGCGACGTTTTTTTGTTGGGTGAGCCATCTGAGCGATATTTGGGCTGGTGTTTTGCAGTATTTTTTCCCTATCTTTGCCAGCGTTTCGTCGTCCTTCACGTTGCCTCTGCCGAGGGGGCTGTAGGCTGTGAGCATGATGTCGTTTTTCTGGCAGTAGTCTAAAAGAATGTTCTGCGAGAGGAACGGGTGGTATTCCACCTGGTTGCAGATTATCGGCTCTTCAGTCGACTGCCTCGCCTTCTCAAGCTGTTTGAGCGTGAAGTTGCTTACTCCGATGTGCCTCACTTTCCCGTCTTTCACGAGCTGGTTCATGGCTCCGAGAGTCTCGGAGTACGGTATTTTCTCGTAAGGCCAGTGTATTAAAAGCAGGTCGACGTAGCCTGTCTTAAGGTTTCTGAGGCTTTCGTTGAATGATTTTATCACGCCGCTTCCGGCTAGGTTGCTTAGCCAAAGCTTCGTGGTCAGGAATATCTCGTCGCGTTTGACGCCGGACTCTGCTATCGCCCTGCCCACTTTGTCTTCGTTCATGTAGATTTGGGCGGTGTCGATGTGCCGGTATCCTAGTTCGAGCGCGCTTGCGACCGATTTCCTGCATTCTTCGCCTACGATCTCCCAGGTTCCAAAGCCGATGGCCGGGACTTTCACTCCCCGCACGCTGACGTACTCCACCCTACTTCACCATCCTACTCCAGTATCTCCCATCCTTCTCTTCGACTATTATCTTCACGCCGAGGGCGTCGCCGAGCTTCTTTGAGGATAGTGTCTTGCTCTTCCTGCCTTTCGCATACACCTCCCCCTTCTTCAGTATTACCGCGTGCGTTACTTCAGGCACTATCTCCTCGATGTGGTGCGTGACGTAAATCAGTGTCAAGCCTTTTTTCCTGCAGAGCTTGCTCACAGTCTTCAGGAACCTCTCTCTTGCCGCCAGGTCCAGCGACACGCAAGGCTCGTCCAGAATCAGGAGTCTCGGGTCCGGCATCAGGGCCCTTGCTATCAGTATCCTCTGCTGCTCGCCCTGCGACAGCGTCCCGAAGCTCCTGTCTTCAAGTCCATTGCACTCCATGAAAGCAATCAACCCCCTAGCCCTCTTCACGTCGGCGGCGCTCGGCTTCTCCCACAACCCTATGCTCGCGTACCTGCCTGACAGCACGACTTCGATTGCGGAATCGTTGAACGGCACCCTGTCGTGTATCGCGCTTGCTACGAAGCCGATGCTCTTGCGGAGCTCCCGAAGGTCTATCTCGCCGAAGTGTTTTCCTAGCACGTGGACGTCGCCCTTCGTCGGCCAAAGGTATCCTGTGACAATCTTCAGTATCGTCGTCTTGCCGCTGCCGTTCTCGCCGAGCAAGGCCCAGTGTTCGCCCTTCCCTATGCTCCACGATACGTCCTGGAGTATGCTCTTTCCCCCTATCGTCAGCGATATGCCCCGCAGCTCAAGGATTTTCACTTTATCTTCACCGCTTTGACCCCTGCAAGCTCCTCAATAGTCTTCACGTTCGTAAAACCAGCTTCCCGGAGCCTTTCTATGACCCCCTTCTTCACCCTCCTGTTCCTGAACCTGCTACCCGGCCTCCCGACGTAATGGAATAATATGCCGCCTGGCTTAAGAACCCTAAACAGGTTAATGTAAAACTTTCTACCGTAAAGTTCTCCGGCCATTCCAAGCCTCGGAGGGTCGTGTATAATCCTGTCGAACGCGGAATCCTTAAATCCGGATATCACCTCAGCGACGTCGCCCTCAACCCTCTCAACCCTGCCGTCCGCCCAAAGTTCCCTAGACCACGGATTAACTTTCGCAAGCTCGACGACGTTGGAATCCGCCTCCACCGTAACCACCTTCTTCGCTCCAGCCTTCAACGACTCTATTGCGCTGTAGCCTAAGCCAGTGCAAGTGTCAAGAACGCTCCTGCCAGTCATCGGCTTCAAGACCTTAACTTTCATCTTCGCGTCCTCAAGCGGATTGTAATCCTTCGTCTGGTGCATCCTTATGCCCGAGATGGTGAAGGTCGGCGCCGAATCCGTCGGCACAAGCTCGTAAAGGCGTTTAGTGTCCTCCGAGAAGAACTGTATCTTAAACAACTGACCGTCCTTGACGAGAAAGCAGTGCCTGTCATCCATCTTGCCGACGAGCTCAAGCGTGAGACGCTGGCCGTCAGGGAAAACCACGTCGCCTCCGCTGAACTTGAACGTGCCTTCGTCCCTGCCGAGGTCTAGGGAGATGCCCCCCTCCTCCAGACCCTTTTCGCGGGCAGACAAGATAACGCCAGCCTGCGTTCCAGACAACACAATCATCTCATTAAATATTCCTCATTTTCCGGCATAAATCCCTTAGAAGTGGATTAATAAACCCGCGTTGAATTAGATTAAACGGTGGCTAGGGAATTCGTTCACGACAAGGAGAAAAAGCTCATCATCATAACCGACGGAGAGCACAAGCTCGTCCTCAGCGAGAACGACTTCCGCACAATCAACAAGGTAGGCCAGAGCGGGGTGCTAATGGGCCTGAAGAGGAGGAGAACA
>JAPKXP010000133.1 GCA_026394745.1 Candidatus Altarchaeota archaeon | reverse complement strand
AAGCTCGCCATTTATTATAGGCGGGAAAGACAACACGTCGCCGTTACTGTCGACTATGAGCGGATACCGGTCCAGTCCAGCGAGTAATCCGGCATAGTCCCTGCCTTTCGGATGACTCTCCAGAATCTTGGTCAAGTTCATCTTTTCCGTCGACTCTAGGGGAACGAACGAGACATCCGCCGGCTTAACCGCCTTATAGGTGAACGGCGGCTTAACCCGGTCCAAGTCGTGTACTCCAATCGCGACCTTCCTCCTGTTCCTGCCGTGAGTCAAATGAAGCTTCTCCTGGATGTCCATGACCGACTTGATAGCGTAATCGTCCAGCGTAACGTCCAATACGACACCAGCGGATACGAACGGCCTCACCTTGTCCACGGAGGATTCGACAATCAAGCGTATTCCAGAATCCTGCGCGTCATACGAAGCCAAACCCGAACCCAACCCCACAAAACCACGGAACGCCCTCGCGAAACCCTCTATGCTCAACATGTCAGGACGATTAGGGAAAACCTCCAACACCATCCGCTCACCGTCAAGATGGTCCAACCCCACACCAATCATGGGAATCGAATCCCCAAGCTCCTCAAGCGAGTACTCGCGCCCTACAAGCGCGAGAAAGTCCGAAGTAGGAAACTCCACCGAAGGCATTCTTCTTAATTAATATAACATCAAAATAAGTTAATAGTAAAAATAGGTACAGGAGGGATTTAAATGCGAATCTTGATTGCAGGAGGAGGAACGATGGGGAGGGAGCTTGCATGCGCCCTTCCGGAACACGAGGTCACAATAATAGAGTTGAATCCGGACAAGGCAAGGAGGATTGCCGAAGACTACAAAAACATAAAAATAGTGGAAGGCAACGCCACAAAGATGTACGTCCTCAGGAAGGCGGAATACGAGAAGGCCGACGTCATAATAGCAGTCACGCACAACGACGAGACGAACCTGTTTATCGCACTTCTAGCGAAGTCCAAGGGCAAGAAGACCTTCGCCAGAGTGAAGGAGCCGGACTACATACCAATGTTCACAGACCTAGGCATAGAAAACATCATAGCCCCTGAGAAGAGGGCTGCCATGGACATAGCCAAAAGGATAGTATGGGAGTAAGGTCACCCCATCATATCTCCCGCAGGAGTTGAACATGCTCTACATAAAGAAAGAAGACCTCCTAGTTTCACTACGGGACCTATCCGGCATAGTACGCATGACTTCCTTCATCATGCTGCTGCCCATAGTGGCAACCTTCTACTACGCAGGAGACACGCCATTTTTCAGCATACTTGAAAGTACATTAGCCTTCATAATCCCCTCCATCATACTGCACGTATTATACGAAATCCTAAAGAGGATAAAACCCCACACGGAAAGCAAGACGAAACACATAATGCTGACCGTGGCTCTCGCCTGGGGTATAATTGCGCTGGTAGGAGCCACTCCGTTCATAATGAGGGGAATCTTGAATCCTGTAGACGCACTATTCGAGAGCATGAGCGGATGGACGACGACCGGATTCAGCATGATAAGGGACATTGAAGGAACATCAAAAGACCTGCTACTATACCGCGGCATAATGCAGGGAGCTGGAGGCCTTGGAGTCATATCACTGGGCGTCATGGTAATGTTCTTTGGAGGCAAGATAGGCGTAGGCTACGTGGACATGGGAGTCCAAAGGCTGAAGACAGGCATAAGAAGCACAATAAAGGAAGTGTGGAAGATATACCTGTTTTACATATTCCTAGGAGTCGTGCTACTATACATAGCAGGTATGAACGTCTTCGACGCACTCAACCACAGCATGGCAGCCCTCGCCACAGGAGGATTCTCAACGCACTCCGACATAGGATACTACAAGAGCTTCTGGATTGAATCCGTTCTAGTGCTGCTTATGCTGGCAGGCGGAACAAGCTTCCTACTCCACTTCAAGGTTTTCAACGGCGGCCTCAAGATGCTGTGGAAGAACACCGAAATCAAGTTCATGTTCGGCCTGATAATACTATCAATAATCGTAATATCGATATCGATATACGGAAGAAACATACCCGGAGTAGACACAACCTCGGTGTTCGACGTAGTATGGAAGACCACATTCCACGTAGTCGCCGGTATGAGCACGTGCGGCTTCAACACCATAGACTTCGGCAAATGGCCTGAAATCGCACAGTCAATACTCGTAGTCCTCATGTACATCGGCATGATGTCCGGCTCCACCGCCGGAGGAATCCGCGTCATAAGATTCGTCATACTAGCAAAGTCGGTAAGCTACGGCCTAAGGAAGCTTATACTCCCAAAGAGCGCGATAAACATAATGAAAGTCAACGAGATGGTTATAGGCGAAAAAGAGCTAGTAGACGTCATAGGATACTCCGTACTATACTTCCTCACGGCAATAGTCGGGTCCATAGCACTGATGTTCCTAGGATACACTTCACTCCAGAGCATATTCACGATAATGTCCTCGATTGGCAACGACGGCCTCGGAGTAATCTCGGGGACAATATGGTACAGCATGCCCTGGCAAGGAAAGATGATAATAACATTCTTCATGTGGATTGGCAGGATAGAGATTTACCCGCTACTGCTTATAGTGAAAAACGTCATAGACAGACACTAGACGTACTCTGAAATCCTCCTCTGCCGGAGAATCTCACTCCTCTGAACGTACCTACCTAGAGGAATCCTAAGGCGCGATTTAACGTGAGTCAAAGCCTCCTTCATCGTGGCGAACTTCATGCAAGGATTATGCATCGCCTTCCTCACGTTCTCCCTCACCTCCCACACGCCAACAGGCATCACATAACCCTCGTGAATCTCGCGGAAAATTACAGCGCGAGCCTGCCGTCTCATCTCGTATAAAGCCTCCGCAACACCAAGCCTTCCGGCGTAATAGCCGCCGCCCTCGTTGAACGCATAGTCCGAACGCCCCCCATAACCCTCGCTATCCTGAGCTATCACCGGCTCGTCAAAACTAAGAGTCCACAAAGTCTGCGGAGCCCACGCCTCAAACTGCTCGAACTCCCACGCACCAGGCATAAGCAGTATCTCGAAATGATTGTCAAGGTAAGTATTGCTGTAAACCCGAAACTCGTTTATGAACGGAAACTCGCGGACGCGCTCCATCAACGCCTTCCCAATCATGTCGTCCACGGCCGTGATACTCCAGCGGGTAGGCACAAGACGCTTGTTCTCTGAAAGCCCCATCGCCCCCGACGAAAGAACCCTCGTGAGATAATAGACGTCAAAGTTGCTGTCGTAAAGCGAAACCGCCTGTTCAACGGAATTAATCTCGTCGGATAGGACATACTCGACCCGCCGCGGAATCTTCGGGTTCTCAGTGACCCTGAACGCGTCCAACTCCCCGGACGGACCCATAGGCTGGCTAACCGGGGAAAAACTCATGCCAAAGGAAGGCTTCTTCTTGAAGTGCAACTCGACCTCAGTCGGCCTGACGGACAACGCTATGTCCCGGTTGTCCTCAACGAAACGATTCCTGGACTTGACGTTGACTACGCCCTTCGAACGGACGAGCTGCGAACGCAGTCTTATAATGTCGTTGAAGTCGAGGCCATACCACGAACCAGGGTCGTCAAGCAAGCCGGCGTTCTCAGGACTCAGCGAAGTCATAGGGCCGGCGAAAACATTAGGATAACCCTTCCACCCGACAAAAACACTCGGCGAAGGCCCGAACATGTCCTGCGACAGTTTCTCCTCAAGCGGACTCCTAAGCTGAATCCTACTCAAAAGAGGGCAGGAAGACGCGCCGCACAGCAGACGACCGCCCTTGCATGTAAGGCAAAGCTTCCTGCTCATCGGCCTCGCCCTCGCCAGCGACTTCAGAATCTCGCACCTAGGATTATCCCAGCTTTGATACTTCACACCAGACATTTCAACTCTTGAGCGCTCAGCCTGAAAGGCTCGCCAGTGCAGTCATACCTAACTGAATCCCGAAGCTCCTGCTTCTGCCCGCTACTCCAGCCGCGCAAGTCCTGATAGTTGCCGGTGCTCCTAGACCAAACCCGGACTGAATTAGACCGACACCTCCTGCAGGACTTGGATGTATGGTAACTCATGTAACCGCACTTCAAGCATAACACAAAATCCCTCGTGAAAGTGAATTGATTAACCCGGCTGGACAACAACTTAGAAAACAATTTCGACGAATCCTCCTTCAAAGCATCCGAATCCAAGCGGACTGAAGTCAACGAACCGCCATTCACTATCGCATTGAGGCGTCCCTCAATCGAAAGCCGCTTCCCCAAATCCAGCATGGACGAGCAGTTGACCTGATGGGAAGGAGTGTAATAGGCGCTTTCGCCGGAGCCGTTCACAACCGCCTTTCCATTAAACCGGTCATAATCCAACTGGGCGAAACGATAAGAACACAAGCCCTTAGGCACAGCCGAAAGAAGGAACCTTATCCCGCCCTCCCCAGAAAACTCGTCAACGGTCTTCTGCATGAAACGAACAATCTTCATGCCGAGCGAAAGAGACGACTTGTCAGTCAAGTCCCTTCCGGTCTGCTGCCTAACAAGCTCGCTTAAACCAGAATACGATACGACATAATACTGCTTCGACGGGTTCAAGTACCTTGAACCGGAAAACCTCTGATTCAGAAACGGAAGGAGATTATTGTCTATGTTCCTGGAGATAATCTTCTTCTTCAGGAGAAGCACCTCCCTCGCCTTCTTAAGGCGATTCTCCAAAAGCTCGAAAAGATTGCCATTCGACTTGTAGCCCACCTGAGGAAGATTGATGGTCACATACTGCAATATCCCCCTCCGTATCCCGTAGAACGGATTCCTGCGCACGGTGAAATACGGAAGGCCGAACTTCCAGGCGAGAGCGCTAACGCCCTCAAGCTCGCTTGCAGACTCCCTGCCGGAAAGGTTAAACTCGATGCGAGGATAGAAGAACGGCTTGCCGATGAAGTCGCCTTCAGAAGAGACCTCAGCAAACGCCTTCAAAAGCAGACCAGCCTCCTCGGAAAACTCGTCATACCTCACGCTCTTCCGGACTAAGCCGCCAGGCTGGACCGCAGGCGACCCCTTCAAAGACTCCGGAATAGAGAAATCAAGAGAAACGCTGCTGTAAACGGCGTTACCGCCGCGACCTGCGGAAGTCTGATAAAGCTCGAAAAGGAACATCTGGACAAGCTGCTTAACAGACGCATAATCCAGACCGCGGACGTAAGGCGCAAGAATGAAATTAATGTGCTCTACAATCTGCTCCCTAGAACACTCAGTCTGCCCGGCAATCATCACCTTGATGGCATGCATGAACGCAGAAGCAGGATGCTTCGCAGGACCAGACACCGCAGTAAACTCGCCAGTGCCGTCAACCCTCACGCCCCTCGCAAGAAACAGCCTCAAGTCATGAGAGAACGTCACAGGACGCAAGGAATAATGATTCAAGTCGTGTATGTGAATCTGACCGCCCATGTGAGCGTCAGCCAAGTCAACAGGCAGCACATTAATGAGAGAATACTCGCGGGTAATCTGGTTTGCCATAACCCGGTATATCGCCTCCGGACTATACTGGACTATCTCGCTCGAACCCTCCTCAATAAGCTTCCGGACATCGTATATCGGCATACCAAGCCTCGTATACCTCGCCCTGACGCTCTCCATCCCATGCTCAAGAAGCTTCACGTTCACAATCTCCCTAATCAAAGGAGCAGTGACGTAGTTGAGCTTCATCCTCCCGAGCTCCTTCTCCACCTCCCGAGCTATAGAATTCGCAAAAGAAGGGTCAACCTTAGTCTCCTCCACGAGAGACGTGACAATCCTGGAGGAATCGAACCTGTCAAGCGAAGCCCTTGAAGTCCTAACCCGCATGTTGCTGCGGTAGACGTAGTGCTCGGCCACAACAGGGTCAATCAGCTTGAGCTTGGAGTAGACCCTACTGCGAATCTCCTCGGTGGGTATGGCGTCGTACGCCTCCTTCCTTATCTCAGCGGCAATCTTAGACGAGATGGAATGACTAGCGCCGGCGTTCATGCACGTCTTGATTATCTTATCCTTATCGAACTTCGCCAAAACACCGCTGACCTTACGAACCTTCAACACCGCAAACCACCAAAAACAATTGGTAAGATATGAGAATAAGCAGTAAAAAAGAGGAGAGAGCGAAGGAAAAATTTAACACTTTTTAAGGGGGTAAGGTATTATGAGGACACCCAGGTGGAAAATTCTTTAAAGAAGGATAATATTGTTAGTATACTGAACTTTCTAGATGAGATATCTTCTTAGTATATGTTAAATAATCCTTTTTGCTTATAATCTACGGGGCAGCCAGTCAAGGATGATTGAATACGTTCTTTTAATTTTGGCCGGCTGCGTGATAGGGACAATCACTGGACTAACTCCGGGGCTCCACGTCAACACCGTCTGCCTGATAGGACTAAGCTTATACCCCCTGCTGGGCATGGACGCGCTAGGATTCTCCGTAATGATGGTCGCAACCACGCTAACGCAAAACTTCATAGACTTCATACCATCCATATTCATCGGCGTTCCAGAGGAGGACACCGCCCTGTCGGTGCTGCCGACCCACAAGCTGGTACTGCAAGGCAAAGCCATGGAAGCAGTCAAAACAACAGCATACGGATGCCTGCTCGGAGTCCTGTTTTCACTCATCCTACTCGCCCCGGCGATGTATATCGTGCCATTCCTGTACAATTCGGTAAGAGGTTTCGTCGTGTACATAATATCGGCGGCAGCCCTGATTCTAATCCTGAGGGAGAAAGGCGCTGGAAAGATAATAGCGTCACTAGCCTTCCTGGCATCCGGCGCCCTAGGCCTCATCGCACTAGACATGAAGGCGCTCTCCTCAAGCGAGGTCCTATTTCCAGTATTCAGCGGACTATTCGGACTAAGCAACCTCCTGTATTCGCTAAAGACGGAATCCGCATTCGTACCTCAGGAGGAGTATGTTCACGTAAAGATAGACCGTAAAATAATCTTAGGCAGCCTGCTAGGAACGCTCGGAGGCATTGCCGTAGGCCTGCTGCCTGCGATGAGCCCCTCACAGATCGGCATAATAATGAGCAGCCTCTTCCAAGGGACCACACAAACCTTCCTGGCGTCACTAGCCGCGATAAACACGTCGGACACCATATACTCGATACTAGCTTTGTACACCATAGGGAACCCTAGAAGCGGTGTTGCAGTAATGATGGAAAGAATAATCGACATAAACGCGAACACGCTGATATTGATTGTTTCAGTAATGTGCATTGTTCCGGTAGTAGCGTTTATGATTCATTTATATCTGGGGTCCAAGGCCACAAAATTAATCCAGCGGATTGATTACAGGAAGCTTTCCATCACAGTGATGCTCTTCGTCTTAACGCTAGTGTGGGTTATGACAGGCTGGGTGGGGTTTATCGTCTGCCTTGTAGCTACTGCAATAGGCCTTATACCAATCCTAGGGGGAGTCAGCAGGACGCACGCGATGGGCGTTCTGTTGATTCCGACAATATTATACTTTCTGGGAGTAGTATGAAAAAGATACTTAGTCTAGAATCAACAGCCTGCTAAGGTGTCTCCTAGCCCTCGGAGGCACCTCAAACCAACCCACACCAATCGTTCGACTTACTTTACGCGACATAATCCCCCCATGACTTACTTTTTTGCTGCATTTACGACACTTGAAACCCTTATTCCTGCCTGCTGAAGTCATTTTCCTACCGCAACACACAGGAACAACCAACTCAAGACAGGAAGAAAGCCCTGTGACACATAACTTCTCAAGATTCACAGTCTTGACGTACTTTCCAATCCCGCCGCACGCCACAACCAAATCCCCCGGAACAAGAGACATGACCTCTTTCCTGAACCTACCAGTCTGCCAGTAAGCCGCGCAATCTATACTGCCAGTACCATCTGAAAGAGTGAAAACAACGTGACCGCCCTCAACGGACTTGGGCTTTGACTCGACCAACCCATCCAACTTGACGCAATCGTAAGGCCTAACCTGACTTATCCTTTTGCTCACGAGATGATCATCAGTCGCCTGATTAGTCTCGAACACGACTGCCGACTCAATCTCCTCAAGAGGCCTCACCAACCCCCAAGCCTCCCTGACATACTCCGGCGACTTACCGCGCAAGCCGCAGAAGACCGGGTCACGCCCCCGCGGAGTAATCAAAACCTTTTTCGACTCCAAATCCACGGAATCGAAAACATTCGGATAAAGCCTTGCATTCATTTCAAAAACGGAACTAGCGTCTATCATTCTTTTCTTCCCGTAATTTCCGGGCACTCGGTAAGAGATTAACTCGTAAGACTTGCGGTTGGAATTAAACCCCAACGCAGCCAGAGCGCCGATTACGCCGCGACCGTTCTTCAACCTGAAGACTTCAGCGCCAACCATCCTTGCGACATCTTCGGCCTCCTTGATTGAAACAAGCTCAGAGACTACTCTACGATAGAAAGCAGTCAAAAGTTTTTTGTTTGACTCAGATTCCTCAACGAAAACAACGCCGGGATTAGTCCGGTCGTCGTCAATCATAGAATATTTTTTGACGACCCCCAACACGACCTCCCTGACTTTCTCCAGGTTCTCGCGAGTCCGGATGGCTATTGCTCCGTTGCCTCTCGTCTTGTATGGTATGTTCGGATTAAGCCGGACGAGTTTGGGATATCCGATGACTTTTATCTCATCGCATATTCTCTTGGCTATGTAGGTTGTGCACATGCCCTTCAACGAGTCTGTGTCGTCAATGCCGATTAACATTTCCGTAGAATATTCGGGGTTTAGATTAATTAAACTGCTTTAGGACTTATTCCAGTAGGTAGTTTTACGTGGGAATTTACGTAAATTAAGTCATATATCTAAGTCAAACCCATGACTTACTTGACTTACTTTCTTGACATACATTCTAGCATAATTTAGATTGAAGAAGATAGAATTTATAAGCCACGGAAGATATAATTACATCTAAGTCACATGACATACAACCATGACGTAAGATGAACAGAGAAAAATACTACAAAAAGCTCAGGTGGGGGAAAAGCCCCTTCATAAAATCAACATCAATAGACATACCAATAGTCGAACGTAAAGAAGAGTACGCTGAAATAGAGGAATCTATTGGCGGGTGGGATAGGATAACATTAGTCACAGCACCCATAGGATACGGAAAAACAACCTTCATGAACCAGCTCGTGAAACGTAAACCCAGAGGCATAAAATACATCGTTCCATTCAACGCCTACGAGCCGGTTGAAGAAGTCATGGAAAGAATAGACGGGAAAATACCTTTCTACGCCAAAATTTTAAGTCAAAAGTCAGACAGGACAACGTTCGGAGAATACCTGAACAAGAAACTCGGCAGAAGCAAGATGCTTTTAGTATTCGACGAAGCCCAGGACTACGACCTGGAGCTTTTCAAGTGGCTGCGAGTCGTGAACGACCGCGCAGACAACGTATTTATGATATTCCTGGGCCTGCAGGGGCTTGAAGACAAGATAACGTCCGAGAGCTCGTTCAGAGACAGGAAAAGCAAGTCAATACGCCTGCGGCCGTTCAACGCGAAGGAGCTTGATGAGGTTGTCAGAAAGAGGATTAAGTGGGTTGGCGGCTCCGGAATAAAACCGTTTACTGACAAGGGATTGGAGCGCCTGTGTGTTTCAGCAGGCAGCGTCCCTAGGCTTCTTTTAGACAACGGCCAGCGAGTTGTTGAGGAGTGCGCAATGAGGGATTTGTTCACGATTGATGATGGTTTAGTCGAGGGAATTTTAGGCACTACAAAAGCGGTTGAAAGACCCCCGGAACAACCAGCCGCCGAGAAAGAGCAGATAGAAACACAAACCATTGAAAGACCGCAACAAACAGAGTACTACGACTTCATGAAAGACCTGTCCCCAACCCAAGCAGACATAGTAAAACTACTTCTAGAAACTGAATCATCAAGCATAACCGAGCTTGGCGAGAAGCTTGGAAAAGACATACGAAGCGTCGGCTCCCTGATACGGAAACTTAGGGGCTTGAACGTTGAGGAGACTCAAAGGAAGCCTAACATCCCCTATCCAGTAGTATTACAACACGGGAAGGACGTTAGGATGGGCAGACTCCAGTACGTTTACTCACTTTCAGACAACGCTAGAAGGCTTTTAAGTAAGAAATAACAATATAATTTACCTCAGTTTGGTGGTTTGCTGAACTACCGCCCTAGAGGGTGTGGGGTCCTGATCCACGAGGGGGTGGAAGGGGCCTCCACCCTACGTGCGGGGTGGCTGAATTCTGGGGTTTAAGGCACCTTAGAGTGTCCGGAAAAATTTATATCTGATTTATATGCTTTAATGTATTAATTAGATATATTAAAGTTATTTTGTGATGCGTTTTGAGTAAGAAGATACTAGTGACTTTAACGGACGAACAA
Organism: Candidatus Altarchaeota archaeon; assembly: GCA_026394745.1. Lineage (GTDB taxonomy): Archaea > Altiarchaeota > Altiarchaeia > IMC4 > SCGC-AAA252-I15 > JAPKXP01. The sequence goes on along the minus strand of JAPKXP010000133.1, from coordinate 2,906 downwards.
CACGAAAAACTCCGGAAGTCAAATGCTCTAGGAGAAACAGACGCAGAGAGACTACGGAATTCCTTCCTAATCTACGACAGCCTGAAAGACCTATTGGAAGTCATAAAGAAACTGAAAGAATAATTAGTAAGTCATGACTTACGTTAATAACAGACTACTCCTCTTCAATTATCGTACGCTCTGAAATCTCCCCTGCAACATCCGTTAACATCAACCCCCGCACCTTCCCAGCGTCCCTCGACTTGTTCAACGCCCACATCATCTTAACGTAGGCGACCTCAGGAAGCATGTCCTCACAGTATATGACGCCGCGAGAGCTTACTTCACGAAGGTTTGAATAGACAAGCGGGTTGACGCGGCCGTGGAGGCATTGAGTAGTCATTGACATAGGAATCTTCTTGTCTCTCGCACGCTCTATGCCAGGAATGAGCGAGTGCTCTTTGACGGTGGTTGGCACGTGACCTAACGCAGTCCCCTCGAACACGATGCCGTGCACGCCCTTACTAATGAAATAGTCTAGTACGCCGGGGTCCATCGCAGGATAAACCTTTATGAAAGCTACATTAGCGTCGAATGCGCCATCTACGACGCATTTGCCTTCAGCACGCGCCTTATGGTCCTGGAGGAACTCTACAACGCCCTCGTGGCTTATTTTGGCTATTGGCTTGGCGTTGATGCTCTTGAAAGCGTCCCTCCTGCTCGTGTGCATCTTCCTTACTCGCACGCCATTGTGGGCGAAACAGAAGTTGTCTTCCATCGAACCGTGCATGACAAGCGTTACACCAGCAAAATCGCTTGCAGCAAAGGATATTGCGCAACTTAGGTTTAGGAATGCGTCGCTTGAACCCCGGTCGACGGAACGCTGCGCGCCAGTGAATACGATTGGCTTCGTTGTTTTGTTCAGGAGGAAGCTTAATGCCGCTGAAGAGTAGTGCATCGTGTCGGTACCGTGCGTAAGGACGACTCCTGAAGCACCGGAGTTAAGCTCTTTAGCTGCTGCTTCAGCCATCTGAACCCAGTTTGCAGGAGTCATGTCCTCTGACATGACGTTCATCACCGACTGAGTCTTGAGGTTAACCTTGTTGGAAAGCTCCGGCATGCTCCCCATAAGGTCTGCCGCGGTATAAGACGCGTAAACTCCGCCGGTACGGTAATCGACCTTGGATGATATTGTGCCGCCCGTGGAAAGGACCGAGACTACGGGTTTCCCAGGGAATGCAGTTAATTCGGATTTCTTTGCTGAAGGCGCCTTATACTGCTCCAACACCTCAACAGACCTTATCTTACCTTGTTCGACGCCTATGTTGTATCCGTTGGAAAGCTTCAGGAGAACGCTTTCAGTCTTGACGAGCTGGGGTCTGGGCATGAGTACGCCGACGTACTCTCCGTCATTTGTTTTTATCTTGACCTTGTCCCCGGGATTCGCCCTGAAATCCACCTTAGTTATTTTAATTTGATTCTTAAATAATGGTGCCAATATATATTGTCATGGCCAAGAAATGCTCTAGCTGCGGCAAGGAAGTCATAGTGAAGTACAGCGAGTTCAAGTGCCCGGAGTGCGGAGAGTCGGCCTTCGTCAGATGCCCTTCCTGCAGGACGCTCGGTACGCCCTACATCTGCGAGAAATGCGGCTTCAAAGGCCCTTAATCAACGCGTGTTCTGACTTATCCAGGATAGATATTTCTTGCTTCCAGACGCAATCGGATATACTGCGAACGCCGGGCATTCATAGGAGTGCAGTTGTTTAATCCTCTTTTCAGCCTTGCTCGCGTTTCTGCTGACGGTCTTGCATAACAGCACGTACTCCCTGCTTTTCTCGGTTTTGCCGTTCCATGAGTAGACTGAGTGGGCTGGAAAGTAATTCACGCAGGCTACTATGCGCTCGCTCACAAGCGCCTCTGCTATTTTACGCGCCTCAGCCCTGCTGCCGCAGGTCGTGTATAACATCACGTGCATTTCAGACAGCCACCTTCAGACTATAGTCTAGTGATTTAGGCGAGTGCGTGAGCTCTCCTATCGAGATATAATCGACTCCGCATCTAGCATAGTCAACTACGTTTGTGAGGTTCATACCGCCTGAAACCTCTATCTTGACGCCTTTCCTTAGGCCTTTATCGGACAGTCTTTTCAGGACGCTAGCGACTTGGGTGGTGGCCATATTGTCAAGCATTATTACGTCCGGCTTAGACATGGCAGCTGTGATAGCGTCTTCTATGTTGTCGACCTCAACCTCAATCCTTGACTTGAATCTGGACTTCTTAGCAGCCGTGACGGCCTTGGCAACGTCGCCGCCGAACATCATCAGATGGTCATGCTTGATCAAAATCATGTCGTAGAGACCCATCCGGTGGGTTAGGCCGCCGCCGAGCTTGACTGCTTTTTTCTCGAAAACCCTGAAGAGGGGTGTTGTTTTACGCGTCGCCATTATCCTAGTCTTTAGTCTGTTCTCCTCCATCAGGTCAACATACTTTCGGGTTAAAGTCGTTATTCCTGACATCCGGCCTAGTATGTTTAGCGCGGAGCGCGAATAGGAGAATATGCGCCTAGAGCTTCCTTCCAGCAGGAGTATGGTGTCGCCTTTACGTATTCTGGCGCCGTCTTTCAGCCTTGTTTCGGCTTTTACGTCGTTTAGGATGAAAAGCGCCCTAGCTTCTGAAAGCCCTGAGATGAAGCCGTCGCTATTTGAGACTATCCTCGCTTTTATGCTTTGGTCTGGGGTGAACGCCATCGTGACGTCCCCAGAGCCGTAATCCTCGGATACAATATCCTTTAGAGCAGATGCTATTTTTCTAGAATCCATGAAAATCCATTATGACCGCTTATTGGGAGGACTTCCTGGCTGAAGGCGGGGAGGGGCCCTTGCTAGCTATTACTATGTCGCCGACCTCCACAACGTCCTCGTAGCT
>JAPKXP010000041.1 GCA_026394745.1 Candidatus Altarchaeota archaeon | reverse complement strand
GAGCTGTACGACTACACCGAAGTCGGCAGAGGCCACATCGAGCAGATTGAGACCGGAAGGCTTATCACAACCGGCGAATACAGCGGCGTGAAAGGATTCATCAACGTCGCAGGGAAATACGAGCTAGAGTTCAAGGACGAGGCCGAGGCGAAAAAGATAATGGACCTCGTAAGATACGCGAACGTCCACACTCAAAAGCCGGTCACAGGCGACGAGATGAAGTTCATAGCTGAGTATCCCGAGCAGGCCAGGAAGATAATGACTGTGTCGCCGTAATCTACTTGGAGTCCAAGCCCTTGTTCCTGAAGTCGTCGATGGTCATGGTCCTGCCTCCCATGCACGGCTTGCAAACGCCCCTAAGCGTAATACAGTCCCTGCAAGCCCTGGCGCCGCACATGCTGCAGGGATAAAGTATCCCCGCCTTCCCGCATATGCTACATACGCCTGTGGCTTCCATCCTAAAAAAGTAAAATCAGGCTCCATTCGTGAACTTGATCTTCTCCTGCTTCACGTTCACTGTCGGAAGCTGCAGCGGCGGAGGCAAGATAATCCTCCTTGAGACGTCAAGAGCCTCGACGACTGACTCCTGGATTATCGTGTTGGTTATCTCCTTGACCGCCTCGCTCTTCAGCTCTATCTTGTCCTTCTCCTCCTTCATCTGCTTGTCGAGGTCGTCGTTGGTGTACCAGAGGCTGCCTTCAAGCTGTATCGAGCCGACGCCGGGCTCGTAGTTCACGACGTACTTGAACTTTACGAGCAGGTAGTCTCCGACCCTCTTGTCCTTCTCCCTCTTCATTGAGACTACTGTGGAGTTGGCTTTGATTTCGATGTTGCTTACTTTTTTGTCTGTTCTCTCGCCTAAGATTTTATTCAATCTAAAGTTTGCTACTGTCATCTCATCACCTTTTTCAACTGAAATTTAGAGTTTAATATTACGACTTTGGTATTAAAAAGGATTCTAGTTCGCGGGTTTGATGTATATCTCCCCGAAAAGCCGTTCTTGGCTGAGCGTCACCTTCTCATCGTTCCACAGGTGCAGCAGGGAAAGGAACGTGAACCTTATGTCGTCGTTCGTCCTGGTGAGCTCCGAGAACAATGCGACCTCCTTTTTCGCGAGAATCTCCATGACCCTGCGGTACGTGTCCTCTATCAAAGCCATGATGTTTACCTCAGGCTCTATCACAATCTCCTTCCTGCCGTTGCCGTTCACGCCGGCGGCCATTAGCGTGCTCTGCTTCTTCACCCTCTCGCTAAGCGCCCCCTGTATCGCGGCTATGAGCTCTTCTGCCGTGACCCTCCTCGTCATGACCCTCGCGGGCTTTATGGAAATCGGGTACGGCTCCACGTCGCCTGGAACGAGCGCGCTTATGGGATAGTCCGAGTTGAATATGAAGTTGAACGCATCGGAAAAGTTCGCCTCGTCATTTCTCGGCGTCAGTATGTCTGCCTTCATCCTCAGGAGCACGGAACAGACGAGTATCACGTTGGCTGGAATCCGGAAGTTCATCTCCTTCATCTCGTCCACCTTCTGCGAGTACCTGGTTGCGAGCTCGATTAAGTCTATGTCCCAGAGGTTCATGCCCTCCAGTACCTCATAGAGTATGTCCCTCCAGGTCAAATCCTCCTGCTGGACCAAAACGTCGAAGTTTTCGACATCCATTGTGCGACACAAAATGCTTTTTAATCACACCACGAATCAACCAACCCCTCAGTACTAATACTATAAGAAAGAGGAGAATAAAAACAGCTCGCATCCCTGCTTTTTTATTCCCTGATAGTCCATTAACTAATACCCATGAGCGGTAGAGACGCGGTTCAGGCGGGCATCAGGTTGGACTACCTTCTCAGGATAGTTCATGCCATACTCGAAAACAAGGAATTGGAGTCCATGCTCGGCCGCCCCCTGGAAAAGCATGTCGCCCTCATAGTACGGAACAACCGGTTCCAGTTCAACCAGCTTACGCCCTTCGGCGAGAAGCCCCGGCAGCTTACGCAGGGGGAGGAGGCGAGGGTGCGGGAGATTGTGGAAGGCATAATAAAGTCTAATTACCCTGGCACAGAGGACGTGCCGGAGCTTAGGTGAAGATGACGGTCAGCGAATACGTGGACACGGCAGCCGACGTGATGGGCGGAGCGCTCGCCATAAACCTTATGGGCGGCGTTGTGGGAACCATGCTGGGGATGATTTAATATACGAAAAAACAATACATTAACCTACTTTTTGTCGAGGTGGTATCAAATGGTCAAGGTCGGGATTAACGGT
>JAPKXP010000159.1 GCA_026394745.1 Candidatus Altarchaeota archaeon | reverse complement strand
CGCAGAAGATAATAAGAGATACTAAGAGAAGGTACTACCACGTGAAGACTGCAGCTCCAAAGCTTGCTAGGGAGTGGGGTGATGGAGCGACCCTCTCAGCGCTCGCTAGGAAGGCGAACTTCCCGCCGGTATTGACCGCGTCGATGATTCTAGAGCACATGAACGTGACGAAAAACACTTTCAGGGAGTATATACAGGACCCTAGCAGAGTGCCTAACCCGCGGCTTAAGACTGAGCTAGTTAAGGCGCTCGCCGAAGACCTCGTCTACTCGCCGGAAGGTACGACTTTGATGTGGGAGCGCGGGAAAGACGTGGAGAGGAGGGTTAAGCAGTGGCTGAACGAAAACAGGATAAAATACATAACAGAATACGACGCCAAGAAGAGCCAGCACATAAAGACGCCGGACTTCCGCCTGGAGTCCCCGGTGAAGATGTACGGCAAGTGGGTTAACTGGATTGAGTGCAAGGCCAGCTTCGGCGACGATGTAGAAGCTAGGAGGGACTACTTCAAGCAGCTGGTCCATTACGTAGACCTCTTCGGGCAGGGTATCGTAGTCTATTGGTATGGCTTCCTCGAGGGCGCATTAAAAGACAGCCACATAATTATTACTGACAAGCGTCTTGTGGAAGGTATTCCGGTAAGATGAGCGAACTGCAACTGCTTTGGGATATGGGTTTGGTGATAACGGCTGCGACGATTCTCGCTTACGCAACGAAGCTGATAAGGCAGCCGCACATACTAGCCTACATTCTCGCGGGCATAATAATCGGCCCCCTCGGGCTGAAGTTAATCACTAATTCTGAGGTCATCAGGACTTTGTCTGAGCTGGGTATAGCGTTCCTGCTTTTCATCGTCGGCCTTGAGCTGGACCTGCGGAGGCTGAGGGACATCGGCCTTGCCGCAACCACCATTGCGATAGTCAAGAGCCTGCTGTTGTTCGGCCTGACGATAATATTCCTTTCCAGCTTCAACATCGTGGGACTCGACACGATAGGGCTTCTTTACGTCGGAACCGCCCTCTCGTTCATCAGCACGATGATTGTCGTCAAGCTCCTGTCAGACAAGGACGAGCTCGACACGCTCCACGGCAGAATAATCCTGGGGATACTGCTTATGGAGGACCTTATAGCGATATTATCCTTGTCCGTACTCTCGACGATAGGGGATATATCCTTCAGCAGCATAGGACTTTCGATGATAAACGGGCTTGGCCTCTTCTCCATCGCCATAGTGATAAGCAGGTTCGTTGTTCCGACGTTGTTCAGGCTGGTCTCCGACTCCCATGAGCTGATGTTCCTAACGGCTCTGACGATATTCTTCGTGTTCACGAAGCTTTCGGAGCTTGTGGGGTTCCCGGTGGCCATAGGCGCGTTCATCGCGGGGGTTTCTATAGCGACCTTCCCTTACAACCTTGAGATTGTGGGCAAGGTCAGGTCGCTTCGCGACTTCTTCGCGATAATATTCTTTGTCTCCCTTGGCATGGAGATAACGGTCGGCAGCGTCAACGGCATACTTTTGACTGCACTAGCCCTCACTGCGCTGGTAGTGCTGATAAAGCCCGTGATAATAATGTCCCTGACATCGCTCTTCGGCTACAGGCGGAGGGTTTCGTTCCTGACGGGCATATCGCTGATTCAGATAAGCGAATTCTCGCTCATCATACTCAGCCAGGGCCTAATCGCAGGCCACATCTCCAATGAGATGTTCTCGATTATCGCATTGACTGCGACGATATCATTCACGCTCACCGCATACGCAATCAAGTTCAACTCCGGTATTTACCAGAGCCTATCCAGATACCTTGTGATGTTCGACAAGCTATCAGGCAAGAAAGGCGAAGAGCTTGAGGACATTCCAAAACACCTGAAGAACCACGTAGTCGTGTGCGGGTGCCACAGGATGGGATACAACATAATAAAGAAGCTCCAGAGGATGGGCAAACAGTACATCGTCATAGAGTACAATCCGGAGAGGACGAAGACGCTGCTGAAGGAGGGCGTTCCGTGCACGTACGGAGACCTCTTGGACGTGGACGTGCTCAACAAGCTTTGCCTCGACAAGGCGGACGTCATAGTCTCGACTGTGGTGAACGACGATGACAGCATGCTGCTGATTGAGCAAGCTAAGAAGGTTAACCCGAAGTCTTTCGTCATCGTGACGACGGACACCGTGCCTAAGGCGCTTGAGCTGTACCGCCTTGGAGCGGACTACGTTATAGTGCCTAAGATACTGAGCGGGATATACGCTTCAGACGTAATCGAGGAATACGTGAAGAAGCCTGACCGGCTTAAGGCCTTAAGAGACAAGCACATAGTGGACCTCGAGAGGATACAGCAGGAGGAGACTCTCGGAAAGTACGAGATGTCGCTGCTTTTACATATCGAAGATAAAAAACATGGCGAGGAGTACAGGAAGTAGGCTGACTGTAGTATACGACGTTCTTTTCTCGGAGTACGGTCCCAGGGATTGGTGGCCTGCGGAAACGCCTTTCGAGGTTGCCGTAGGCGCGATTCTCACGCAGAATACCGCGTGGGGCAACGTCGAGAAGGCGATAGTTAACCTGAAGTCGAGGGGTTTTTTGGAGCCTGACGCCATGAGGAACGCAAGTGAGAGAGTCATCGCCGGCTTAATCCGGCCTTCAGGATACTTTAACCTGAAGTCTAAGAAACTGAAGTCGTTTATGGATTTCCTTTACGATGAATTCGGCGGCAGCATGGAGTCTATGAAGCGTGAACGAACAGGTAAACTCCGGCAGAGACTGCTTTCAGTGTGGGGCCTCGGCCCTGAGACTGTAGACAGCATCCTCCTCTACGCTCTTGAGAAGCCCAGCTTCGTCGTGGACGCCTACACGAGGAGGATGTTCCAAAGGATTGGATTCCTGGAGGGTAGTGAAGGATACGGTGAAATCAAGTCATTGTTCGAGGAAAAGCTGCCGAAAGACGTGCAACTATTCAACGAGTACCACGCGCTAATTGTAGAGCACTGCAAGAGGATGTGCCTGAAGAACAAGCCGAAATGCAATGAATGCTGCCTTAAGATGCGGTGCGCCCACGCTAAATCTTCCGTTTAGCCCACACCACCGAGCCCTTATGTTTTATCTGCCGTATCCTGTGGACTGGAATCGCAGAGCCGTCCACTACAATGTAGTCGCCGTCCAATTGAACGTCGGTGAACGCAACCTCCGTCAGGCGCATTGAAAAACGGTCGACGTAACAGACTGTGAACTCAGCAGGGTTAAACTTCTCATCCCAATGTATCCTATTCAGTACGTCCTTCTCCAGAAGCTCTTTTTTGAACATTTCCTGGAAGAATCAGAACAACGGTATCCCGTCCTGGCCTTTGCCGAGGCTGCTGCCCAGGTGCGAGAGCGCTCCGCCGCCTTTCTTGCGCTTGCCAAAGTCGTCTAGATAAGACCCTCCGGAGCCCCCTTCCTTATTGGGGGTATCGCCCTTGTTTATGTAAAGCGACAGCGCGACGGCAACGAGAATCAAAAGCACGATTATGCCGACCACTACGAATGCTATGACCACCATTATGTTTTCGGTGAGGGTGTTTATGACGCCGTCTATCGCGCCGCGTATTGAACTCATCCGTTCTGCGTCAGCCATCCTCGAGGAAACAACCAAGCTGGCGTTGGCGACCGCTGCGAGGCCGTCCGTGTCGTTGAGCCTGATGAACGTGACGTTAGCCTCCTGGAGGTATATTGACGCGTTAAGGTCTCCGGACTCTGACTTTGAGAGCGCGGTCTGGATTAATGCGTACGCCTGAGCCCGTGAGACGTTGTTGGATACTTCTTCCGCCGCTGCTACTCCGTCACTGTCGCCCATGTAGGAGTACGCCTCCCTCGCCTTGGCAGCATAGAAGCTCGCGTTGTCGTACAATCCCGCCTCAAAATAGTATTTTGAGTAGTTCAGGTACTCGCCGGAAAGCGGAGTCACCCTAATCTTATCCTTGAGTGAAACCGCCTCGTTAACGCTCTTTGTGTCGCCCATCATGCGGTACAAGTCCAACGCCCGGTCAACGTAGATTGTCGAGTTGATGTAGTCGCCTTGGCTGAAGTACAACATTGACTTGTTCATGTAGCCGGAGGCCGTGAGTTGGTTTGTGCACTTCTCCTTCAGCGTCTCAGCACGAGATGACCCGGACGCGTCAGAGAGCTTCTCGTAGAGGCCGCTCGCATTTGAGATAAACTGCACGCAGGACTCATACTTCCTGTCTCCGGAATACTCGAGAGCCTTCTGGTAGTACGCGTCTGCTTTTTGCTTCATGAGGTAGCTGCTCGCCGAAAACACCCGTACGTTGCTGTCGGAGCAGCCTGCTATTATTTCCATGAAGCCGTCTCCGTCCAGGTCGAACGCGTCCATGCCGTTGACTTTCCGGAAGCTGTCGGACTTCCACACCAG
>JAPKXP010000016.1 GCA_026394745.1 Candidatus Altarchaeota archaeon | reverse complement strand
GGTGGGCGGCAGGGACGCAACCAGCAATGAAGTCCTCATTAAGAAGCATTTGGATGCTAGCGACCTCGTGTTTCACGCCGAATATCATGGAGCGCCGTTCTTCATAGTCAAGAATCCTGAGAAGAAGGATGTTCCTGAGGCAACGAAGAGTGAAGCCGCAATCGCCGCAGGCAGCTACAGCAGGGCTTGGGGCGGCGGCAAAGGCTCCTGCGACGTGTATTACGTCAGTCCGGAGCAGGTTTCGAAGACTCCGCCTAGCGGCGAGTACCTTACGAAAGGCGCTTTCATGATTTACGGTAAGAAGAATTACTTTAGGGGTGTGGATTTGAAGATTGCGGTAGGATTCAGAGTAGGGGATTCTGTTGAAGTGATTGGGGGCCCGGTGGGCGCTATCGCGAAGCAGACCAGGCATTACGCAGAGGTTGGCGTAGGCGATGTGAAGTCCGGTGAGCTCGCCAGGAAGATTAAGGTTGCGGTCTTGGGTAAGGCCGGTAGCGGAGATGCGGATAAAATAAAGTCTGTTGGGTTAAGCGACATACAATACTGGATTCCCAGCGGGACGGGCAGGCTGATTTAATCCTTCTTCAGGAATATTCCGGGATTATTGGCTGTGAACGTCAGGAAGAGGAACACGAAAAGCGACAACGAAATCCTGTTTAATATGGCCATGTATCCTTCGGTCACCACAAACAAAGCAGCCGATACCAGTAGTATGAGGTACTTTATTTTCCCCTTAAGCGAGAAGAAGAGGGAGACTGCAAGGACTGTGGGCAGCGCAATGCAGAGGACTGCTATTGATATCAGCAGCACGTAGACGACGAACTTGAACAGGAATATTATGGCGTTCGAGAGCATTTCGCCGAGGCCGAACACGTTAACGGGGGATTCCGCTAGCAGCACTACGAGAGAGGCGAGGAGGATGAAGAATATGGCGCTAAGAGGATGCTTGACTATTGAGGAAAGAGCGTTCTTGAAGTCTTGTCCGCTTGGAGCTGAGCCGAGGGCGAAGCACAGTTGCATGTAGACCAGAATGATGTATGCGTAGCCTCTGGACATCGTGTCCTCAAAGAACAATAGTAGGGCCTTGAGGAGCGATGCGAGGACGCCGACTAGGCTTCTTGGGGCGTCGGAAGCCATCACGCCGACGTTCTTGACGAGGGAGCCGCCTAAAACAATATTCAGTCCGAGGAGTAGTAGCCCGCATCCGAAGAACGGCGCTAGTCCGACTATGAACTCCCTTAGGACGTTCCAGTTGTCCTCGGGATTAGAGTACTTGACGTAGCCGAGGGTGCCGGATTCCGGGTTCACTTTAAACAGCGATATCGATTCTACGTGGCATCCTGTGAGCACTGCGGCTATAAGGTGGCATATCTCGTGTAGTATTGTTCCTGGGGCTACGACGAACTTGAACCACCAGGTCTTGTAGAACTTGTTGATTAGGAAGGACTCGAGGAAGTCGTTAAGGAAAACCTGGATGACGAAAAGAACAGGTATTACTGCGGCGAGCATCCTGAGCTTGTAGGGCTCTAGGACTATCCAAAGGATGTAGGATGAAAGCAGAAGCAATGCAAAGACCATCAACCTGGGCTTCAGGTCGTAGCTTGCCGAATTTAATGACATAAATCAATTAATTCAGGTTGAAGTAGATAAATTAATGTAAAGTGGATATCAACCAGAGGATCAAGGCCGTAGAGGACGAGATAAAGAACACAAAGTACAACAAGGCCACCCAACACCACATCGGGAAGCTTAAGGCTAAGATGGCCATCCTCAGGGAGACCGCGGAAAAGAGGTCTTCAGGAGGCGGGGGGGTCGGCTTTGGAGTAAAAAGGAGCGGCCACGCTACGGTCGTCCTACTGGGGCTTCCGTCAGTCGGAAAGTCGACGCTGTTAAACCGGCTCACCAACGCGAGTTCGGAGGTCGGGACTTACGACTTCACAACCCTCGACGTTATTCCAGGCATGATGGAGTACAAGGGCGTGAAGATTCAGGTGCTGGACCTCCCTGGAGTCATAGGAGGCGCTTCGCAAGGCAAAGGCCGAGGCAGGGAGGTGCTCTCGATAGTCAGGGGCGCTGACCTCGTGCTGATAATATCTGACGTAAGAAGGCCCAACGACTATGACGTGATGAAGAATGAGCTCTACAACGTCGGCGTTAGGCTGGACGAAAGCCCGCCTAAAGTCTACATAAAGAAGAGGAGTCTTGGGGGGGTGAATCTTACGTCCACCACGCCATTGAAGAGGATTAATCTGGAGACGGTGAGGGGCATACTCAACATCTACGGCATACACAACGCGGACATCGTCCTGCACGAGGACTTGAGTGAGGACAGGTTCATCGACGCGGTCTCAGGAAACCGCACTTACATCCCGTCGGTTTTGGTGTTGAACAAGGCTGACTTGATGAAGGAGGAGCATGAAGTCAAACTTGGGAGGGAGTACGTCAGGATTTCGGCTGACAAGGACGAGAACTTCGACGAGCTGAAGGAGAGGATATTCGAAAAGCTGGACATGATAAGAGTCTACCTGAAGCCTCAGGGGGGTGAAGCAGACTTGAACGAGCCGTTAATAATGAGGAAGGGTTCGACAGTCGGGGTCTTGTGCGACAACCTCCACAAGGACTTCAGGAGGAAATTCAAGTACGCAATAATATTCGGGGCGTCCGTGAAATACCAGAACCAGAGGAAGGGCTTAAGCCATATATTAAAAGACAAGGATATAGTTACAATAATAAAGGACAAGTGATGCGAAATGAGGGATAGTGTCGTTTTGTCTGGGCTTTTGATTTTGATTGTCTTGAGCAGCGGCTGCGTGTGCTGCTGCGGGGATTTGAACGGAATTCTCGGCGGCGACGGGAGCACCGGCGGCAACGGGGATGGCGGCGTGGTCTGCGAGAGCCCTTACATCCAGGTGGGTGCCGAATGCTGCTTGGACGGTAACGCCAACGGAATATGCGACTCCGATGAGGAGTCGACGGACACTACGTTGGGCGGCGTAACGGACACTACGATTCAGGGTACGACAGTTACGACTCTTGCTTCTTCGACGACGCTCGCGACGTTGCAGACGACAAGCACGATATCCGCCACGGCAACGACTTTCAAGAGCACTTACGCCTGCGTGCAGAACGCGGGTTACGACCCAAACAAGGTCATCTACGTGTACAGCAACCACTGCGGCAACGAGTTCACTTCAACCGCTATGACCGCGGAGAGCAGGACTGGAGTGGGTTTCCAGATGATTAACATCGGCGTACTCGACCAGAACAAGATTAAGGTGCTGGAGTGCTTCTACGGAGGCTACTACCAGGGGAACATTGAGTTTTCGTACTGCCCGAGGCTTCTGTGCCCGAAGACTGGGAAGATAACGAAC
>JAPKXP010000048.1 GCA_026394745.1 Candidatus Altarchaeota archaeon | reverse complement strand
TCGTGTATGGGATGGCCTGCGAGTATCCTTCCCGCGCAGCCTACTACGTCGCCTTGCAGGGCTTCGTTTATCCTGGAGAGCCAGTCCGGCGGGTATATGGAGTCCGCGTCTGCCGAGGCTATTATGGTGCTTTTTGCGCTTTCTATGCCGCGGTATCTGGCGTAGCCTGCTCCCTGCCTGGTTTCGTGTAGTACTTCGTCGGCGTATTTTTCGGCTATTTCGACCGTCTTGTCCTTTGAGTTGTTGTCTACGACTATTATGCGGTAGTTTTTGTAGTTTTGCTTTCTGAGGTTTTGCAGGGTCGTCTCTATGTATTTTTCTTCGTTGTACGCGGGTATCACTACCGTTATGTCTCTTTCTTCCATTCTTTTATTGATTTATCTTATACTGTGATAAATTATTAGGTATCATGTTAAAAGTAGGCATTTTCACGGACACGTATTATCCGCAGGTTAATGGCGTGACTTTCACCGTGAAAAGTTGGATTGATGGGCTTGTTGCCAGGGGTCATGAGGTCAGGTTGTTTTATCCTTCGGGGGATTACAAGCCGCAGAAGAACGAGTTCCCGTCCAGGTCTATGGAGTTTCGGTTCTATAAGGGTTATAAGATGGGTTTAGGGTTGGATGTCCTGAAGCATGCTAAAGGCTTGGATGTGGTGCATATCCAGGGTCTTTTCAACATGGCTGTGACAGGTTATTTGATTTCTAGGATGTATCGTATTCCCCGTATCCTCACTTTCCACACTCCGGTCGACGAGTACATCGGTTACATCACCAAGAGCAAGCGTGCTCAGGCTGTGTTGAGGCGGATGTATGCGGTTTGGCAGAGGCGCCTTTTCAACTCCTGCGAGGTTGTGACTGTGCCCACGGGGGTGATTAAGGAGCGTTTGGAGGGCATGGGCGTCAGGAATGTCGTGGTTCTTTCCAATGGGATTGACACCAACTTCTTTAAGCGCGTTGATTATGCGGCTTTCCGCAGGAAGTATAATGTTCCGGACGGGAAGGTTATCGGCTTCTGCGGCAGGTTCGGTTATGAGAAGCATCTTGAGGATCTTATTACTTACGCCGACGAGTTTGACGGTACGGTACTTCTTGCCGGGTCCGGGCCTGCTGAGGATTATTACAAGAAGATTGCGGCAGGTAAGAAGAATGTCATGTTTTTGGGTTTCCTGGGTAGGGCGGAGCTTCTGGCGTTCTACTCCAACCTTGACGTGTTCGTGTTTCCGTCGCTTGCTGAGACGCAGGGTCTTGTGGCGCTTGAGTCGATGGCTTGCGGCGTTCCTGTGGTTGGGGCTAATGCGTTGGCTTTGAAGGAGACTATAGTGGACGGGTTTAACGGGTATCATTACACTCAGGGTAATCTTTCCGAGCTTCGGGAGAAGCTTGCTCTTGCGTACGAGAACAAGGGCAGGTTGAGCGGCAAGTGCGTGGAGTTCGCGAATCAGCATTCGACCGAGAATACGATAGAGCAGCTTGTGGGGATTTACGAGAACGCTGTCGGGAGGAGGAAGCGTAGATAGTTTTCTTTATCGCACCATTATTGTTACGTAGTTTATTCTATCGATGTCGTGTTCCGGGTAGAGTCTAATCAGTTCTTCTTCTATGCGGTCGAGTACTGCTATTTTTATCATTAGGTTGTGGAAGTTGGGGTTTTTTATGTATTCGTGGACTTGGATGTCGTTTGTGGTGTATCTTTTCTTGTTGAATGCGTCTAGGGCTGCGTTGGTTATCTTGTTTTTCTCTACTTCGTGGCCGTATACGCGTATTGTTTCGCTTCCTTTGGTTAGGGTTTTTGATTCGATTCTGGCCTCTTGCCTTGCTTGTTTTTTAGGGTTTGACTGCTTCTTTGTCTTTTTTGTTTGAGTGTTTTTCTTCTTTGCGGTCTTTTTGGCTTTCGGTTGTTTTTTGGGTTTAGATTTTTTGGTCATTTTAGGGTGTGTTTCTTCTTGTTCATTTATTACTTTGGGAAGGTAATAAAGCTTAATTCAGCATAAATTTTGTTGGATATATGCAGTAATGCATATCCTGCTTTCTAAAGAACAAAACCAGCAGACCTTAAACCACCACAAGAAAGCTCATGTCCCAACGGTCAAACTCTCGACCACGACGTCAGTCTTCCTCTCCAACTCCTCTAAAGACCCGTCATTATCTATCCTATAATCAGCCCTAGCTCCGAGAGAGTCAATCTGCCTCTCAGTCTCCCTCGACCCGCTAGCCTTAAACTGCTCTAAGCTTATGTCGCCTTCACCGCGCGTACCGCGCACCAAAGTCCTCTCATACCTGACTTTTTCAGGAGCCGTGACGTAGACCACTTTCCCGCCTATCCTCTTCACCATGTCAAACTCGTCATCGTACCTTATCCCGTCGACGACGATTATCCTGCTTTCAGAGATCATCACGTCTTTTTCCATTATATCCGCGAGCACTCCGTCGCCGAAAGTCTTCCTCAAGGCTAAGCCCAGATTCTGCAGATTCTCCCTGGTGTTCGGCTGATGAACCCGGTGTAATATGTCCCTGAGAACGTCTGAGAACCGCAGGTAGCGGGCGCCATGCCTCCCTACGATGTGGTCTGCGACGGCAGTCTTGCCTGAGCCTATGCGTCCAATCAGGCCGATTATGATTTTTTCAGG
>JAPKXP010000157.1 GCA_026394745.1 Candidatus Altarchaeota archaeon | reverse complement strand
ATTCTACCTTGATTTTAGCGCAACTCGGGTACCTGTAGTCTTTCGAGATGATGAAGCCCACCTTGGTTTCGGCTATTCCTGGGTTGTATTCCGGCCCCATAATCTGCCTTATGTCGTCCAATATGTCCTGTTTGGGGTACCCCTGCTGGTTCATGTATGTGACCAGGAGGAAGAGCTGGTTTTGGTTTGGCTTCTCTCCTGGAGCCCTCATGGCCAGCACCTTTTTGATGCAGGGCGTGAAGTCCTCTTTGAGAAGCTTCCCAGTTTGCCTCTTTCCCCGAGTCCCGGACTTTATCCTTTCGATGTCTACCTTGACTTTGGCGTCTCCGACGTCGTCTTTCGGGTCCGCTAGGTCGTAGAATTTGAACTCCGGAATCTCTATTTTGGTGATGTTCGCTGGCGCCTTCAGTTCAGCCCTCTCCAGGATGTCCTTTACGCTGTCTCTCTTCACGTCCACGGGCACGCTGTACATCATATCCTCGGTGTTGTAGTTCACGCACAAACCCCGGATGAGCTTCCCCTCCTTGATGTCCAAATCCACCCAGATAAGGTCCTTCTTCTTGGCCTCATCTTGGCTGATTGTAATTCCAGGGACGTGCTTGCATATTCTGTAGGCAACGTGCCTGAAGTAGTCTTTCAGGGACTGCAATAGAAGCTGGTTTCTCCTCTCCTCCAGCCGTTCCCTAGCCTTCCTCTCGGCGGCCATGCTGCCCGTAGTCTTCGCAATCTCCTTATTCAATTCACCTACCGCGGGGTCCACGAACTTCTGCCTCTCTTCCGCGTGCTTCCTCCACTCTTCACCCTCACGATTTATCCTGCAAATCAGGTGCATCCCCCTGTTTCCGCTGTACTTTACGAAGAACCTTCCCGGGAACGTCTGCTCTATCCTGAATGCCGCGTCCAGCGTCTTCTCAACGGGGTTTCTGCCGTAGTAGTCCAAGTCCACGGGGAAGAGCATGGAAAGCCCGCCCTTGTCCTGCAAGACACGGTGTACTGCAATCTCGTTGGATATGTCCGGGACCTCGTCGACGTCCTTACCGTAAAAACTCTCAACCCTTCCCTTATCGTCCACAGTCTTCGGCTTCTTCATAAACTGAGGCCGCACAAACAAGGCGTCCTTGCAGAACTGCTTGTTCAACAGATTAAGCTGCTGTAGAGGGTCCATCGTCACTCTAAAATCACTGAAAACGTGTTTTCGTCGTCAAAGACTGTCGTGGCTTCCTTTAGGTTCACGTCATTCTTGTATACTGCGCTCAGCAGGCCGGATAATACCCCCCTGATTACGGTATATTTGGTCTTGTCGTACAGGGTCGTGTACGGGTAGTGCCGGAGCTGGACTCTGGGGCCGCTGTGTATCATGATGTCCCCCCATCCCATCGCCCCGAGAAAGCCTGCTATGTAGTCTGTGGATAGCTTGTCTCCGATGTCCTCGCCGACCTTTTTGTAATACTCCTTAGTCACTTCAAACAGCAGGTTCTGGTCGTTGTGCATCAGCTCGAGGAAGTACACGTAGTGGGAGTCGCACTCGAAGTACCTTTTCTGGTGGAATGTTATCCTCCCGTCCTTGAATTCTATGACGTTGAACGCAATCAGCTTCTCTAGCGAGAGCTTGACCGCTTCGGTGGGGTACGGTTTGTTCAGGTGCAGATACTCCTCCGTCAGGTCTATGTCCGTCTGGATTGAGGCCTTGAATGCAGTATACCCCCTCTTTTCTATCGTTTCCGGGAGCGCTATGAGCAGGCTGCATGTTTTGTCGCCCCTCCCCACGCATTTGTACTGCACAACCTCGATGTTGTTGTCCTGGAGGATCCACGCCCACATCCCCGCCGCGGACCCCGAAGCGAAGATTTCCCCGATGCCGTTCTTCTGGCACACGACGTAGTTTGAAAAGGATATCTTCTGCACCTTGTTTTTAATGTCCAGCTCGTAGTCAACGTCAGCGCCGTACGTCCCAGCTATGAAGAGGACGAGCAGCCTGACGTACTCTTCGAGCTTCTTTAGGTTGGGAGTGGTTTCAACGGTCTCGAACCCGCTGAATTTCGAGTAAACATAGCAGCTGTTCTTGCCTATGCGGTACAGCGTTTTCCTCCCTTCATCACCGTATTTTTCGACGGTTTTTGCCTCAATCTCGGCCACCAGCTCCTCCGGAACGAAAACGTCCCGAAGCATGATTTCCCTGGAGTCCCGGGTCAATTTCGTGTAGACGTAGCCCGGGTTCGAGTAGTCCTCCATCTTAGGAATCAGTATGCTCCTGATGTAGAGGCTGTATATGTTGTCTGTTAGTTTCATCCTACTCACCCTATCAAGTTGATATATAGGTATAGTGGTAATGCCATGATTATATACTCCCCGTCGACGAAAACGTCGCACATGAAATGCACGTTAACCTTGTTGCGCAGGTAGCGGAGGTAAAGATAGGCGTACACCGCCGAAAAGACGTTCGGAATGTGCATGACCCCCGGCAGGTAACCTAGGAATATCACGGCAGTCGTCAGGAGGAACACGGCTGCGTTAACCCACACCATGATATCCCTCGTCCTTTCGTACCCCAGAGTCACTGGAAGGGACCTTATGTTGTGCCTGCGGTCTCCGTCAATGTCCTTCAGGTCGAATACGACGGTATTTACTAGGAACCTGCCGAAAAAGAACACCCACATGAACAAGACACCGTACTCTGGAACACTCAGGCCGTCCTTAAGGTAGCTGAGCGGCAGGAATACCACGGTTATGCTCCATATGAAGGCCACGAAGACGTTCTTCATAACGTGGATTTCCTTTATCCTTCGTATCATCCCAATCCTGCTGATTTTTTGGACTCGGGACAGGTTAGTCTTCCGCGTTGGAATCCACTCGAGGGAGTAGAGCAATATCGCTATCCCCGGCAGCAGGGTCATGAACAGTGCCTGCACGTTGGCCATCCCGGACAGGAGTATCGCTGTGCCGTAGGAGATTGCAGCAACCAGGAAGAGGACGTGGCCATGGCCTTTTATGTAGTCCGTTCTCTTGGGATGGCTTATCCCGTCCTCCTTGTCTGTGAACCGGTTGAAGGTGTAGCCTGCGAAGGTTACTAGGAATATGATGAACAATGGCTCATACATCAGCGGCAGCCCGAGGACTACCAGGACGATAGACGACGCGAAGGCTGTCGAAAAAGCCAAAACTAGGTTCATGAATGCCAGTCTCTCCAAGGCGCTTACTATATGTCTTTTCATGTCCCACTTCTACGGGTATCTTTACCTTCAGCCAAACCACCTTGGATTACGTCACTTCTTGAGGGGCGAGTCCTTGCTTAGGAGGGCTATGCCCTTCTTCGTGAACTTGAAATCATGAGTACCTAGCTCAAAGTTGGTTTCCCTCATCTTCACTATGTAAAGATTCCGTATCTCCATCGCACGCTCCGTCGTCAATTTTATGACGCCGTCAGCCGCGAATTCCGCGATTTTGTCTGCACTCGACATTCCCTCGTAGTCCTCGATGGTGAAAATCGTTGTGACGCCGAGCTCCCTTATTTCGTTGATGTTCAAGCGCATTTTGTTCCTTAGGTGCTCTATATTACCCTCATTCTGCGTATTATCCACCACGTCTCTTAACATCTGGTACGCGTTCAGCATGCTGATGCTGTCTATGACAATCCTTTTGTATCCTCTATGTTGAACCACGGACTTTATCTTTTCAATGACGTCCTTCGCTTCATGGGGATGGAAGCTGCGCACGTCGCATTTTTTGTTGTCGAGGTTCATGCCGAACTGCTTGGCCTGCTCCTTGATGCTTTTAACAGCCTGGTTGCCGTCGAACGTCACATAAAGGACTTTTTCGTCGTTTTGCACTCCCCGCCAGACGAACTGGCTGCAGAATATCGTTTTCCCTGTTCCCGCTCCTCCAACCAAGGCGACGACCATCCCTTCAGGTATTCCGCCCTCAATCAGCTCGTCGAGCCCCGGTATCCCTGTTTTTACTCTTTCCATTTTTATTGCCCCTTTCATATTTGCGTTTTCTTTGGAATGTTTACGACAATGCCTTCCCTTGTGAACGCGAAGCTCTGAGGCTTCGTTGAGTGCGATGTCGCTCTCATCTTCTTCACAGCCATGATCCTGGTGTCTAACGCAGGATTCACCTTGAGTATTATGACCCCGTCCGTCACGTATGACGCTATCCCGAACTCGTCGGACTCATCATCCCCTTTAGCCTCTGCTATAAAGATGCTCGTGAACCCACACTCCTTCATCTGGTTGCACATTTTGATGAGTATTTTCCGCAACACCGTCCTCATTTTTATCTCGTTCTCAAACTCTATGGAAGGGATGATATTAGCCGCAAGAGCGGGGATACTGTCCACCACAAACCTGCTTACGCCGTCAGCCTTAGCCTTCTTGAAAATCTGCTCGTAGGCACTCTGGACGACCGCCGTCTTTGATTTTTTATCAGCATTGAAAGCGTATTTCCCGGGTAGCTCAGCCAAATCCCCCACATCCGGGCCTTCCGCTTCCTTGGCGAAACTCTGGTCGTAGAACGTCACAAGCTTTTTTTTCTCAAACTCTGTGAAGTCCAGCCCCACCGTTTTGACGTCTTTCTTGAGCTCATCAACTTTCTGCTCCAGGCTCAGATACGCCACCTTTTCCCCCCTCTTAGCTCCATCATGAATGAATTGTAACGCAAAGGTTGTCTTACCGGTTCCTGCCGAACCTATCAGCAGGACATTCCTTCCTTTGGGATATCCTCCTCCTAAAGTCTCGTCCAACCCCGTGATGCCAGTGCTTACTCTTTCAACCATCTCAAATCCTCCCTGCCCATTTTTCGAAGTCTACGATGCAGTCGACCCACATCTTAGAGTCCTTGAATAATTGATTGTTGATGTGGTCTTCAGTCATCGTCAGTATCCCGAACGTGTCAGTTGTCCTAATCTTGGAGATTATGTTCTGTATGAACTGCGGCTTGGTGGACTCGTCCATCAGTACCCACGAGAGCGAGTCGAACAGCACGGCATCCGGCCGGTAGTCCTCGACAGTCTCCGTGAATCTCACGGAAAGGTTGGTCTGGCCGGCGTTTTGGCCGAGGAACACGCACTCGGCGTAATCCGGCTTGTTTATCTCCGTCGGGGTCACGCCCTCAATGAATTTGATTTTACTCAGGTCTATGCCGTATTCGGTGAACTCATTCTTCAGCACATTGTATGCGGTGTTGAGCGTGACCAACAGCAGCTTCGGATACTTCTTCGTCAGGCTTTGGACGAGCATCTTCAAGTCCCCGCGGTACGAGTCGCCGTTCATGACCATGATAATGACCTTCTTCGTCATCTGGGAATCACCATGTCGCCGTAGCTTACCTTCCTTATCCTGATTTTCCTCTCTCGCTTGAGTTCGGAGAGTATCTTATCGAGTCTCTCCCATCCTATTCTGGCCTTCTTGCATATCTGTGTCTTGTCCAGCGGCTCCTTCAACACCAACTTTAGGATTTCCTTTTTGACCTGTAGGTAGCGTTTTATTTCTCGTTTGGCTCTCATTTGACTTCTATTTGACTATTACCCATCAGGCTTTATAAACATGTCGGCCTCGCCCTTCCGCGGGTTGCAGAACAACTTGCGGCCCGCCTCGATGCCTGTATCCATCTTCAGCCGGATATAGTACGTGTCGTAGCCTTTCCTCCTTAATCCCCAGCCGACGCCGCAGTACTGCTCCTTCGTTCCAGTCAGCCTCCCTATCTTGACGCTGAAACTCGGCTCGTCCCCGGAAACACGTGTAAGCCTGAAATCGAAGCCTTTCCTCGGCACCAGCTCCAGCCACTTCCCTGCTGTGATATCCTCGTCCACGTTGATGCCTATGGTCGGCCCGAACGTCTTCCAGTCGAGGAACGCGCTCCCGTAATACTTCACGTTCCCCCCCTCATCCATTTCAGGCTCCCCCTTGACATTCGTGGAGATGACATTGAAGTTGGGTTTCATTGTATGTACTTCCTCACATCCTCCTCCATCTCGTTGACTACGTCGTGGAGGTTCTTCACGCCGCCCGGGAAAGCCTCCTTAATCCTGTCGTTGAACATCCTGCCGAGCTCCTCCCTGCTGTAATGCCTCTGCAGGAGCTCGAGAGAAACCTGGTTGACAATCAGCGACTGATAGAGAATTTCGCCCAGGCGAGGCCACATCTCGGCAACCTCCAGCAGAACATCCTCCCGCCTGCCGAACACGTCGATTAAACGCCTTAAACGAGCTGCCTCCTCGTCGGTGAACTGCTGCTCCATCCTGTACCTTTAAGAATTAACCAGGGCGGATATAATAAGCCCCGTATATTCTTCACTTGTACAGAATATAATACGAGCGTAACGTACGCTTGTACGCTAGTAAATATAATATATATTATATGCAGTGGGTGTAATCATACGCTGATTTTGGTCACGGGCACTCCGCACCTGTCCACGTACGTTTCTTCCTTGTATTGCCCCCGTATCTCGCTTAGTGTCGGCCTGATGTGCTTTTCACGCACCGTCCTCGTCTTCACTTCCTCTGTTTCCGGGTTTGAGGAGGCCTTTTCGGCCTCCCCTGTCTTCACTATCGTCCCGAATTTCCCGGCTGAAAGCTGCAGCTGGCCCTTATACTCCTTGCACCAGCCGTTTTTGACGACGACCACGTCACCTTCCTTGTACTTCCCGGTCTGGTCGTTCCAGAGGGAAAGCTGCACTCCGCCGGAGTCGTCTTCAGCTTTGGCGTTCTGCACGCTGCCAGAGTTCGTCTCCCTCACTTCACCGAGTTCCGTAATCCGGAGCTCGATTTCCTCAACCTTTGTCTGGTCTTCCAGTTCACTCACTTTCATTCAATCACCTCGTTTTTTATCCTGTACTTGACGATTTACGTCCCCGTTCATCAGCTTTTTCAGTATCGTCCCGTCTTTCGACACCTCAATCGAAATGATGTCGTATTCCCCGAAGAAGGCGTCTTTGCCTTCAACGGAAATCAAGGTCTCTATCTCCTCGATTAATGCTTCATGTAGGTCCACCATGCTCACCTTATCCTCTCTATTTTGTATGCTCGTTCCTCCCGAGCTTTAGTGTTGAACGGGTACAAGTTGATTGTGCCTTCTATGGTAGCGACGAAGCCTATTGATTC
>JAPKXP010000175.1 GCA_026394745.1 Candidatus Altarchaeota archaeon | reverse complement strand
ACGTCCAAGGACTAGACTTCAGGGACCCTCTCGAACTGGAGGACATGCTGAACAACACCCCAGGCGTCGTAGAGAACGGAATATTCGCCATGAGGCAACCTGAGAGGATCATAGTAGGCAAAGGCAAAAAGGCGGAGGAGTTGAAATAAGGATGAATCCCAGGTCAAACGACGAACAGGAACTGCAGAAGACGCTGATGCAGCTTGAGTCGGAGAGGCGAAGGATGGAAGCTTTGTCCAAGCAAGGCCAGGCCGTCGAGGCCGCGATGATGGAGGTCAACGCCACAATACAAGCCATCGAATCGCTCAAGGACGTCAAGGAAGGCACCGAGATGCTCGTCCCGATGGGCGCGAACACCTTCGTAAAAGCCACGCTAAAAGACAGGGAGAACATACTCGTAGGCATCGGAGCCGGAGCGAGCGTCGAGAAGACCAGGGCCGACGCGGTAAAGTCCCTTGAGTCCAGGAGAGAGCAGCTGAACAAGAGCATGGGCGCCCTCCATAAGATGTCCGCGGAGCTTGCGGGAAGAATCGAAGGGCTTAACGACGTCGCAGAGACGATGATAAACAAGTCGAAACAACAGTAGCCTGCTTCTTAAGATGTTCAACATACTGAAGGAGAAGATAAAGTCGTTCATAGGCAGAGTCGGCGAGGCTGAGGAGTCTAAAGAGCTTAAGCCCGAACTTTCAGCCGCCACAAAGATTAGATCGGCGGTCACCGGGAAAGTCAAGCTTACGCAAGCAGACCTCGAAAGCCTCCTTTACGAGCTGCACCTGGACCTTCTGCAAAGCGACGTCGCCATGCAGACCGCAGACGACATAGTAGCCGAGATAAAGAAGAGCCTGGTCGGCTCTGAAGTCGAGAAAGACAAGGTACAGGAGTTCGTCAAGGGCATGATACACAAGGCGCTGGAGGACACCGTCGCGCCAGGAGAAGGACTGGACATAGTCGAGAGGATAAGGAACTCCCAGAAGCCGTTCAAAATCGTCTTCCTCGGAGTCAACGGGACCGGAAAGACGACCACCATGGCAAAAGTCGCAAGATACCTGATGGACAACAACATCACAGTCGTACTCGCCGCAGGAGACACATTCAGGGCCGGCGCAATAGAGCAGCTGCAGAAGCACGCGGGGAACGTCGGGCTGAAAGTCATAACGCACCAGAAGAGCGCGGACTCGGCTGCTGTTATATACGACGCCGTCGAACACGCCAAGGCGAAGAACATAGACGTCGTGCTCGCCGACACCGCAGGCAGGATGCAGACTAACGTGAACCTGATGGACGAACTCAAGAAGATTGTCAGAGTCAACAAACCGGACCTGCGGGTCTTTGTCGGCGACGCCCTGACAGGCAACGACGCGGTCGAGCAGGCGAGGAAGTTCAACCAGGAGGTCGGTATAGACGCGGTCATATTGACGAAGATTGACGCGGACGCGAAAGGCGGCTCGGCCCTATCGATAGCCCACGAGATAAAGAAGCCGATAATATTCGTCGGGGTCGGCCAAGGCTACGCAGACTTGAAGCCTTTCGACAAGAAGTGGTTTGTGGACAGCATAATCTGACAGCGGCCAAATTTTTAAGCGTGGTTTTCGTAAGGTATTCTATGGTGAACTGGAAGTTCTGGCAGAGAGGCCCTGCTGAACAGCAGCTGCCGGAACAGAGAGTATTAATGACCGAGACCGAGAGAAACGCTTTCGTGGAACTCCTTATGCCAACAAGCGATGCGGAAAAGCTTCACGCGGCAGTAGACTCGCTAGGAAAGTCCAAGGAACTGCAGGTGATAGTCTGGTCAGCATCAAAGATCTCATCCCACAAGCAGGGCAGCATCATAAAGACCCCAAGCCTCATCCACCCAGACAAGACCGTGACGTACCAGGCCGCAGCATTAGAGCTCATGTACGTCGTAAGCGATTGCGGCGAAAACAAGAGGGAACTGCTTAAAACAGTAAGCGGCCTTTCAAAGCTTTCTGAAGTGGATGGGATAACCGACCCTAAAGGCGGCATTGAAGTGCTAAGGCAGCTTAAGGGATACATAGACGAGCAGCGTAACTCCGACGCCATAAAAAAGGCGGCTGAAAAGTTCAAGAAATAGTGTTTGAAGAATGATAGCCCTTTCCTTTGACGTTGAACCGGACTTCCCGCCACACTACGACACGTTCGACGGAGTCGAGGGTCTGAAAGTTGTCGTCGAGCTTCTCAGGGAATGCAAATGCAACGCAACCTTCTTCGTTTGCGCTGAACTCTTGGACAAGAAGCCGGGGATAATAGACTTTATGAAAGGATTCGAGATAGGATGCCACAGCCTGCGACACGTCGACCTGACGAAGCTCTCGGAGTTCCAGGTTAGCGCGGAAATCGCCGAAGCCTACGAGACGTTTGAAGAGCATGGCGTTAAGGTGTACGGCTTTCGAGCACCCTACTGCAGCGTAAACTATACGGTGCTCAGCGCCGTGAAAAAATACTTCGAGTACGACTCGTCAATGCAGTTCTACTCCTTCGGCAGGATGCCCGGGCTGCCTGAAGCGCCGGTCTATACCGGAGGCAAGATTTTCGGCTTAAATCCCGCGATATTCAACTTCGTTGCAGGGCTGCCTGTGAAAGACAAGGTATTTTTCGCGCACCCCTGGGAGTACGGCGGATTCGACTTCGGTAAGGTGTTGGAGAGGAGGCGGAATCTGAAGGCGCTCGGATACTCAAGGGAAAACTACGTCACGAACCTTAAAACCCTTCTGAAGCAAAAAACCTGTTCTGTAAAAGACATTATCCAGAAGCAGTGAACGCAACCAATCCACCCCGGCCTTTCGACCGGGGTGGGGGTGGTTGGCTGAATTACCACATCTAGGTGATGTGATCTTGACCCACCCACAGCCCTATAATGTGGGTGGCTTGTGGTCAACATCCCGTTTTTGGAGTGATGTGTGACTGTGAAGCCGGCGGTTTCTGCCGGATTCATGGGTAATATTCCATCCGGCTGGATGGAATATTTGACATTGATCCACCCCCAGCTTGTTCAGCCGGGGGTGGGGGGGTGGTTGGGGTGATGTATAAGCGTTATCTGGCTTGGTAGTACACCTTCCGGCCTACGTAGGTTTTTTCTAGCAGGCCGTCTTTGAATAGCTTGCTTAGTCTTGCGCTCCCGGCGTTCTTTCCCTTGTAATTGAATTTCTGCTGGAGCGCTTCGGCGCAGACTTTGCCTTTTTCTTTGACGTATTCCAGCACTTCCTGGTCTCGTTCGGATATGCTGGTGTTTGAAAGTGTTTTTTCGTTTTTCTTTTCCATCTCGTTTAGCCTTTGCGAGATGACTTGAAGTTGTTGTAGTATGGAGTCGAATTTCGCGTTGAGTTCACGTAGGACTAGGTTGCTGCTGCGTTTTTCTTCAGCTATTGAATATAGCATCGCTCCTATTGCAATCGGGTCGCTTACTTGCTGGACTGTCTGAGAGAGTTCGCCTACGAGGCTTTCGAACTCTTTGTTCTGATTGCTCAGAGATTCTTTCATGATATATATGATTATGTCATGACTATTTAAATACTTATGTTTTTCAGAACAAATCGAGCATGCACTAATAATAATTAATATAATACGCTTAAAAACGTAGTAGAGCAAACAAAAACAGTCACAAAAGAGTCAGTTTAATCAATACCCAGTCAAACACAAACAAGACACACACCTGACACAATCAGATGAGTCGAATAAAAGTCAGGACACTCCCGTAGGAGACTCAGATGAGTCATGAAAGATCACACCTTCTTGTAGTAAGCCTTCTTTGTTATCAAAGCGATTGGAGTATCGACATAGTACCTTAATGTCTTCAGCCAGCCCATAGCCCTCCTACGCCTCATTGAAGTCATGACTATTATGCTTGGGTCGAAGACTGTCTTACCCAGCTTCGCAACCCTCTGCGAGAGGTCGGAGTCCTCCCTCGCAGCCATCTCCGTGTTGTAGCCGCCGGACCTTATCAGCGCGTCCTTCCTGTAGGCTGCGTTGCTTCCGCGGAACCATACGACACCCAGCCAGTGGATGACCCATACGATCACGTTGCCTGTGAAGTAGCAGAGCTTGTCTAGCAAAACAGCCTCCCCAGTCATCGGTATCGTCGGCCCGGAAACCGCGACAATCCGTGAGTCCTCAAAGCGCCGAAGAATCCGTTCGACCCAGTCTTTCTTATGAACGCAGTCCGCGTCGGTGGTGATTACTATTTCGCCGGAAGCCGCCTCGGCTCCCCTCTGCCTGTTGAACCCGATGTTCTTCAGCCCGCCGGACAGCACCTTGTCGGCGTATTTGCCGGCGATTTCAAGAGTCTTGTCGGAGCTCCCGGAGTCGACGACAATTATCTCCGGCCGCACTGTCTGAGCTTTAATGCCTTCAAGACACTTGCCGATGTAGGCCTCCTCATTAAGAGTCGGGATAACAACGGTCACTTTCATTACAAAAATGCGGGGATACGATGAATTGCCCTTTGCATCACACCTCCGTTGTTTTTCTCAGCCGCATCCATTTTTGTAAGTCATACTCCATCCTTCAGGATGGAGTATGTTGATGTTCAGCCTGGCGTCACCGAATCATCATTGAACCCAAGAACGTGTCCAACATGTAATTAGATACGAAATACAGGGTCAACGATATGAAAAGCATTACTGGAACGTACTTGAAACCATCTTTCTCCTCGCCGTGCATTATAAGGCCCATTATAAGCGAGCCGAACAGGCAGGATACCGATATTGATATGACGGAGTACCTCATGATGAAGTCAGGGCTTATCTTTACTTCAGTTATGCTTATGGGCATCGTAGCGGACATCCCGAAGTCCTTAGGCATCTCAGCAGCGATAAGCTGCATGTTTGTCGTGAGCAGCTTCACAAGGAAGGACGACATCGAGAAGAGCAGTGGAGCGCCTAAAGCAAGCGCGATGAAGATGAACATGACGTACATCAGAACGCTAGCGCTTATCTCCTTCTGCACTATCTGCTGGTCCCTTATGTCATCCGCAGTCTCGTCAAGGAGGTCCGCTAGCTGACCGCCGGACTTGAGACTGTTGATTATCAGCTCCAGCGCCCTATCCAAGTTCGTGGAATTAATCCTGGCGTTAGTCTTTTTGAGGGCGTCAATCAAGTCCCTGCCAGCCATAGTCTCCTTCCCTATCCTCCGAATCTCCTCCTCAAGCGGACCGAACTCCGGGCGGGCTGCGAGAAGCAACGCCTTGTCGGTAGTGAGGCCGGCCCTGATGTTCGAGGCCATGAGCTGGAGCGCGTCAGGCAACGCCTCTTCCACAGTCTTTGACTTCTGGCTTGCGGAAAGCGAAACGTATATGTAGGCAACAATCTCTGCGGCGAATAATCCTGCGATGAACAGTACTATCGGCGGGGCTACCTTGTATCCGCTGGCTACGATGGTGATTATTAGTCCCATTATTATGCCTGCCACCATAGCCATCCCTATGTACTTGTCAGGGTCAATTTTCATGAGAGAGCACTCTATCATCCTCCGATACCCCTTCCGGATGTTGATTGGCAGAAGCTTTGCCAAAAAAGTGAAAAAACTCATTTTACGTTCCTATTAGGTTAGGCCTCCTGGACTTTATTAGGCCGAGGAAAATGAACTGCATGAAAACTATCAGACCAAGGATGATCCAGTAGGTCTGCTCCTTGCCTACCGCTTCCATCCCGGGGAAAGACGATAGTATGATGAGGAGTGTTATGCTGAGGGAAGGCACTATGACGGCGACCATCATGTACATCATGGCTATCGGGTTGAGTATCGACTTGTAGCGGCCGATTTCGACCAACTGTTCTTTAGAGAGCGAGGACAACAAGTCCTCTATGTTCTCGCCGACGTCGCTTCCAGACTTCATGCTGTTTATTATCTGCCACATGGCCCTCCTGAAGTACAACGAGGGGTTCCTGAGCGCGAGCTCCTCAAGCGCCTCCACAACAGGCTTTCCGGCGCTGACCTTGTCGACGACGTTCTTGAACTCCTGAGTTATTGGACCGTAGTTGCCGACTGATATGGAGACGATGGAGTTGAACAACGGCACCCCGGAGCGTATCTGTATCAGCAGGCTTCGGAGGGCGAAAAGGAGGTTTCTTTCAAGGTACTTGACCCTGCGATTCACGATAGACTTCGGGAAGAATGCCAGGTAGAAGAGCATGGCGGCTGAAAGCACGCCGCCTGCAGCCAAGCCTACAAGAGGCTGTTTGCCGCCGCCCATCTTTAGCACAAGCGTGAGTAATCCGCCGATTCCCACAAGAAGAAACGCAGAGACCGTGAAGCAGAACGCCAGGTACTCCCTGCCGTTTATGCCGTACTGGTCCTTTATGCCGGACTGTTCGACGGTGCTGTTCATGAAAGGGAATACGTGGGACATTATGTCTCCTATGCCTATGAAGAGTTTAGATGCGTTGCGGAATAGGGGAACTTGGAGGAGGGGAATAGTGGATGGCATCAGGTAAAAGATTAGTATTAAATAGTATAAGAACAATATCTAACAAGGTATCCTGAAGATGATGAAAAGAGTATCTACTGGCATAGAGGGTTTAGACCCGTTCATAGGAGGCGGCATCCCCGAAGGCTTCAATGTCATCGTCGCAGGCGGCCCCGGAACAGGGAAGACCATATTCGGCCTCCAGTTTATCTATGACGGCGTGAAGAAGGGCGAGCCGGGAATATACGTGAGCTTCGAGCAGTTTAAGGAGGAGATTATAGAGCAGGCCATGCAGTTCGGCTGGAATGACATAAAGAACGAAAAGCTTTTCTCGCTGTTGTCCATCAAAAGGGAGAACATACCCACTTTCATGACCTACCTCAGGGACGAGGTCGAATCCAAGAAAGCGAAGAGGGTTGTGATAGACAGCCTCACTCTGCTTAGCGTGTACTCAAACGTCCTTGACGACCCGACGCACGACTGGAACGGAATCTCCAAGGACGAACTCGTCAAGAGGACTGTGGACATATCCCAGCTAAGAAGCCAGACGATATATCATCTGGTAAGCCAGATAAAGTCCCTGGGTACGACGAACGTAATAATTGTCGAGCAGACTGAGCCAGACCGCATTACCAAGGACGGTGTCAGCGAGTTCGCCTGCGACGGCCTCATAGTCCTGAAGAAGATTGTAATGGGTAAAGAGATTATGCGTTCGATGATAGTCGAGAAGATGAGGGAGACCAACGTTAACGCAGGAATACACCTGATGGATTTCATACAGAACGGTCTGCGGGTCAGGTGATTACTTTAGCAGTTCGTCTGGCTTACTGTCTTTTTCCGCAGTCTCTATTACGTGCTTTTGGTCTACGTAGTACCGGTTCATTATTTTGCCGACGCTGTTGACGTCCCTGACGTTGTACTTGAGCATCCACTCGAGTATGTTCTTCTTGGTTTGAATCTCCTTTATGACCTCGCTCTTGTTCAGGCCTGTGTGCCGGTACAGTTCTTCGAACAGCCTCTTGGGCTCGACCGTCGGCTCTATAACGTCGTCGCGGGCGTTCCATTTGTAGATGAGGTTTGGCACATACCTTATTTCCCCGTCTTTCTTGAGTAGTTCCTCGTTGACTGTGAATTCGCCGAGCTCGAATATTCTTCTTATGCCGCGCCTTCTGTCGCGGAACATGACGACGTTCAGGTGGACTGCCTCCAGCATGCTGTGGGGTATCTCTATTGGCGCGTTGGTTATTCTCGTTATGGTCTGCTCGCATGTGTCGGCGTGTATCGTGCAGTATACGCTGTGTCCCGTGTGCATGGCCTCGAACAAGACTTCAGCCTCCCTCGCCTTCCTGACTTCGCCCATGACTATCCTGTCGGGCCTCATCCTGAGGGAGTTGACTAGTAAGTCCAGCATTGATACTTCGCCCTTGCCTTCGGGGTTTGGCTCGCGGGTGGTTAGCGGACACCAGTAAAGGAAGTCAGGCAGCTGAAGCTCCCTTGTGTCTTCTATCGAGAGTATCCTGTGGTTGGGCTGGATGAACGGCATGCAGATGTTCAGGAAGCTCGTTTTACCGCTTCCCGTACCTCCAGACACCATTATGTTCATCTCGTACTGCATCATAATCCAGATTATCGCCATTATTTCGGACGTGACGGTCCTGTTTTTGATGAAGTCTGTTACAGTCCACGGGTCGCGGGCGAATTTTCTTATGGTTATCGTGTTTCCTTTCGAGGATATCGGGGCTAGGATGGCGTTGGCGCGGTCCTTGCTCAGGAGGTGCGCGTCGAGTAGCGGGTTTAATGTTGTTATCTCCCTGCCGATGCGTCTTGCTATGGTGTTGGCGTAGTTCTGTATCTTGTATTCTGAAGCAGGCACTATGTTTGTTAACAGCCAGCCGTACTTCTTGTGGTAGACGCGAACCGGCTCTTTCGCGGAGTTTAGGACTATCTCTTCCAGGTTTTGGTCGTCGAGGAAGTATTCGACGTCCTCGAGTCCGACTAGCTCGTGTATTAGGCCGACTATGAAGTGTTTTCTCATGGACTCGTTCAGTTCAGGAAGCTCTGCCTTTATGATTTTTTCGGCCTTTTCCTGGAACTCTACCTTAAGCTGGGTCATTACGTGAGGGTCCAGGATCTCGTATGAACCCATCTCGACACCGGATATAAGCCGCTCTTTGATGTCGTCGAGCAGC
>JAPKXP010000073.1 GCA_026394745.1 Candidatus Altarchaeota archaeon | reverse complement strand
TCGTACAGGTTGCTTCGACGGAACTTAGGGATTCTTCAGCGCCAAACGCCGCCGAGCCTGTGGCGAAAGCACTCGAGTACGGAGTCCAGGAGACCGCTTCGGCCGCGCATTCTATACCCTACTTTGAGCTGGCGTTTGTCTTGCTTTTCGCAGTTGCGGTTGGCGTGTGCATAGGATGCATACTAAGGAAGAAGACGGTTATCATATAAACTCTATCTCGTCGCCGACTTTAGTCTCTCCTGCGCTGCCGCAGGCCAGCTCGACGACGTATAGCGCCGGCTTTTCCGGAAAGTAAATCTTCCAGGTTCCCGGCTTGAAGAGGCTGCAGGGCGGCACAGTCTTTCTCACGCCGGCAACCCTCATCTTCCCGTCAACCCAGACGACGTCAATCTGCTGGAGCATGAACATCATGTGTATCGAGGACTCCATGACTCCTTCGCGAGAGGCCTTTATCACCAGGTCCTTGCCTTTCGAAAACATGAGTCCTATGAGCCTGTCCAGGAACGAATCCGCCAGTTTCGCGTTCCCGCTCAACAATATTCCGCTGCCCCTGTTCAATACTTTCATCTATTTATCCCCTATAACTCATATTTTAATTTATGGCTTTAATATGCGTCCCGCTGGTGGAAAAGACGGTGGAAGAGGACGTTGCGCTCGCAAACTCCTTGGACTGCGACCTGGTGGAAGTAAGGCTCGACTACCTCAAAAATGCGTCCGGCGTGGAGAAGCTTGCTGGAATCAAAAAGCCGGTTATTGCGACCTGCATGCCGGCGTGGGAGGGCGGCTTATTCGGGGGCTCTGAGGAGGAGCGCGTAAGCCTTCTGGAGTCATGCCTTCCCTACTGCAGATACGTGAGCGTCGAACTTAAGACTGACGAGGATTTAAGGCAGAATCTCATAAAGAAGGCTAAGAAGAGGAACGTGAAGGTTATTGTGGCATTCCACGACTTCAAGAGCACCCCTTCGTTCGAGGACATCGTCGAGACGCTTGACGATGAGGAGCGGGTCGGCGCTGACATAGTAAAGGTCGCCTTCATGGCCAACGACCATGCGGACGTCCTCACGCTGCTTAGGGCGCTTGTGGAAAGGAAGAAGAGCGTGCCTGTCATAGCGTTGTCGATTGGGGAGAAGGGCAAGATGAGCAGAATCCTTGCCCCGGTATTCGGATCCTACCTCACTTTCGCGTCGGCCTCAAAGGACAAGGTCTCGGCTCCAGGGCAGATGGCGCTTGACGAGATGAAAAAATTCATGACTCTTTGCGATGAGAACCGTAAATCCTGAAGTAGAGGACGTGCTCAAGCTCCTTAGGGAAGCGAAGGTCGCGGAAGCAATGAAGCTTGCCGACAAGGTCGAGGACCGGAGGGAGATGGCGGTGAAGCTCACTGAGTTCGCAGGCACGCTGGACTGGATGAAGGAGAAGTCGCACGCAGCAGGCGTCATGCTGATAAAGGCTATCCAGCTTCACCCGGAGTACGCTTTAGCCCACTACAATCTTGGCGTAGCCCTCACCGACATTGACTTGGCGAAGAACAGCAAAAGCAACGTTGAGGCCGCGGAGAGGGAGTACGAGCTTACCATAAAATTCGACCCGGATTTTGCGCCAGCCCACTACAATCTAGCCCTCTTGTACTACTTCACCGGCAGGATTGCGGAGGCTAGGGGAGAGTACGCGAAGGCAGTGCAGATAGACCCCTCCAGATTCAAGTCGAGGGAGCTCGGAGTGATTCTAGAAAATGCACCTGCGAGCAGGTAGAATGCCAAAGCGTCTTCGGAATGGATTCATGGACTGGTTGTACAGGAAATTCCTCCTCTCCACTTGGATTGACCTCCAGGGAAAGGAGATACTGTCCAAGAGCGCGAAATCCAGGCCTCATGAGAGGGTCTTTCAGATTATATTCGAGACTCGGACCGGCATAGGATACCTCTTGAACTCGCTCGTTCTCGAAAGAAAGTGCATAGTCGACTGCGGTTCCATGTGCTGCTACTTCCCAGGCAAGCGCGGGAGCGGCGTACACATAAAGCCGGATGAGGCGGATGAGATAGCCGACTTTCTCAGGCAGCATAGACTCGGGAAGGGCGACTACATAAAATCCGCGTTAGGCAAGCGCGGGAGAATAAATCACTTTCTAAGATTAAACAAGAAGAAGAGGATGCCGAAAAAGATGCTCGCCAGCGCAACCAAGCTTCTTTCAGGGGAATCCATGTGGATTGACGGCGACTCCCTGGCTTGCATGTTCCTGAAAAACAACAACCGCTGCATGATATACGAGAAAAGGCTGCGGGCGTGCAGAGACTTCATCTGCAGGACCGGGAACATGGCTAACGCGCTTTTTACTCTCGGAGTGATACCGCCGTCATACATTGACGGCTGCAGCATAGCCTGCCTGAACAAGCTCTCTGAACGCTTCATGCTAGTGTTCTCCGACGAGAGGATGCGAAGGCTTGACGCGAAAATAACCACGGCTTTCATGCAGATGGTGAAATACTACCTGAAATCCGACTCCCGCATGAACTCGAAGATGACTGAGCTTTTGGAGTTGGGTTCAGAGTACGACGACCTAAGGTGTGATATACTGAAAATCTAATCCGACAGCTTCGAGACTACCGCTTTCCTCATGGCAGCTACAGGCGGTTCGACGCCAAGCAATATCCTCAAAGACTCGGCGCCCTGGTGTACCAGCATGCCTACGCCGTCTATCGTGCTGCAGCCGACTTCCCTCGCATCCTTAAGCAGCCTCGTTTCCAAGGGGTTGTAGACGAGGTCCATCACTACCAAATCCTTGTTTAACAGACTCTTCCTCACAGGTGTCTCCTCTCCTTTAGGGTGCATGCCAACCGACGTTGCGTTTATGAGTATGTCTGCCTCAAGAATCGCCGCCTTCAGGCTTTTCTCATCTAACGCCATAGCATCCACGTTAATGCCTGTCTTATCCTTCACGCTGGAAGCAAGCTCCACTCCTTTATCCCGCGTCCTGTTTGCGATAGTGAGCTTCGCACCCTCCAAGGCCAGCTGAAACAATATCGCTCTCGCAGCACCGCCTGCGCCGAGCACAAGCACTTTCATACCCTTTGCGTCCACGTCCATCTCTTCAAGGGCCCTGACGCAGCCTATCCCGTCCGTGTTGTATCCTTTCTTCCTGCTTTCAATCTTTACCGTGTTCACCGCTCCTACAAGTTCCGCCTCCCTTGAGAGCTCGTCCAAGTATCCTATGACTGAGACTTTGTGCGGTATGGTGACATTCAATCCGGAATAATCGCCAGCACTCTTCATGAATTCCCCAAGCTCCTCCTGCCTCACGTCGATGAGCTCGTACTTGTGCGGCAAATCAAGAATCCTAAACGCTTCAGCGTGCATGACAGCAGACATGCTGTGTCCGACTGGATGGCCTATCAGCCCGAACTTTTTCATTCTACACTATTATTTTGGTGATGTAGGGTAAAACTATCAAACTAGCCATGTTGTTGCACAAGTCTGCGGCAATCATTATGAAGAAAATCCTCGTCACCCTGTTCCTATAGTAGTCCCGCAGGCCGCTGAGGTTCAGCAGGCCAGTAAAATCGCTGACCCTCGGCTTCCTCATGCTAAACTCTGTCGTAGCGGAAAGCATGCCGACGGACAGAGGGTGGAATGGCGTGAATGGCGCGGTTAATGCCGCGACCGCTATCGAGGCAGGGTGACCCATCATCAAAATCACTCCCAATGCGGCAAGTATGCTGTGCGCTAGAATCCACCAGATGATCATGTTTACTGCAAGCTCAGGACCCTTTAGTATGAATCCTGCTGCCAGGACCAGCAGGAAGATCGCTGGTATCGCGTAGCTTGCATAATTCACGCTTTTTTTACGTTTGCCTGAGACTTCCTCCAAAACCTTCCTTTCAACCTCCGTGCCCGCGCCCTTTATCTCCAGCAGGTTGGCTTTCACGCCGTCCACATGTCCAGCCCCGATTACCGCAACGATATTCTTCGCGTCCAGCGCGGAGAGCATGAGTGCAATGTACCTGTCCCTCTCGTCCACCAGCACCTTCTTTATGGAGGGGGCGTCCCTGGAAAGCTCATCAATGAGGCCTGTCAGGACGTCCCTCTGCTTCATCTTCTCTATGAGCTCTTTATCGACCTCCTCATCGGAGAATAAGCCTCCAAGCAGTCCTGAGGCAAGTTTGACCTTCTCGCCGAAGGTTATCTTCGAGATAGCCCTTTTGAGCGTTACGCCTATGCTCCTGTCGACGAGAGCGACTTTAATGCCCCGCGCCTCGGCCATGTTCACGGCCTTCATCATCTCTGCGCCTGGATTGACGCCAACCTTCGCGCCTATCTTGCGCTGGAAGTTGGTCAGCAGAATCTGCAATAGAAAAAGATACATCCTGCCCGACTTTATGACGTCGGTTATCTCTGTCTCCTCCCACTTCCTGCCTTCCTTTAGCGTGCGAAACCTCTGCTCGCACAGCTCTACGGCAACGACGTCGGGCTTGGCCGAGTCAATAGTATTCTCGACATCCTTAACGCTTTCGTCAGATACGTGCGCCGTGCCGACAAGGTATACCGTCTTGTCTGCAAGAACTACTTTCTCGACATTATCCATTCTGCAATGCCTTCTCCCTGCAACGCACGGCAAAATTCTTTATCGTGTCGCTCGCGCCGATGAACTCGTCCTTAGTCACAATAAGCTGCTCCCCTGATGCCGGGCACCAGAACTGGGCGGACTGCATGGTCTTCATGTCATCCATGTTGAGGCCCAGGCAGTCGAGGATGTTCTTCTCCTCGTTTGTTATCGAGATGCCGAGCTCAATCTTCTTGAAGCTGTAGGAGCCCAGCTGGTCGACCGTCGTCTTTAAACTTCTGCAGCAGTTGTTTGTGTAAAGGAACACCACTTCATCGGATTCCACGTCCTTCTTATTCAGGCATTCTCCAATGTTGACTTGCGGTACTGTCGTTTGCGTCGTCTCGGTCTCCTCCATGGTCGTGGTTGTGGTCCGCAGCGTCGTTGTAACCCTGACGGTCGTTGTGGTCTCCTGGAGTGTGGTCTCGGTCGTCTGCTGGATGTTCGCGTCAGTACCGTTCAACCCCAGGCTCCCTAAATCAAAGCCGTCCTGCGTGCAGCAGCATATGCACCCGCTCGTCAAAACCATTAAAGTTAAGGTAAACAAGATTCTTTTCATCTTACCCTCGTCACCCGCACGACTTGGCGAAGCCGGTCATCTGCGAAAGCACAGGCCTGCTCCCGTCGACGTTCGTTATCTTC